>CAZIRH010000115.1:0-10315 GCA_964541065.1 uncultured Solibacteraceae bacterium | reverse complement strand
TACCAGCCGCACGCCACGCGCGCGGAAGTCCAGCACAGATCAAAGAAGGGCGCGATATCGACTTGTCCCGAGTTCTGCCCGCCACAGCCAGCTCCGTGCCAGGATTGCTTGTCATCCAGGCACATGCTCACCAGGGGCACACCGAGTTCGGCGGTGATCTCGGAGAGGGTTTCGCGCAGGATCTCGCTCCCGTTCGCATAAACGAAAATCCAGTCGATTGGGCGTTTCTGGTGGGCGGCGCGTAATGCGGGCAGGAGCAACCGGTTCATCGCCGACCGCAGCCGGACGGCATGGCGGTTCTCCGCGCGCAAAGCCTGCAACTGAAAACCGTGCTGGGTGTAATCGAAAATGGACAATGGCCCCAGGCGCCTCAAGTCGGGCAGGAGTTGTCGATGCCAGTAGAAGTCGCAGACCACGGCAAAGGTGTGTACCTCGCCGAATGTGCGTGGACAGGGGGTGTAGCCCCGCCGCCTCAATCGCTCCCGTAGTTCCGCTTCGATTCTCGCTTCCGAATAGTGCAGCGCCGCGGTCTGGGCGGCGCGATAGTACTCCTCTCTCCGGGTCCTGTAGGAACCATGGAGCTGCCAACGCCGATAACGTGTGAGAAGGGCGGCAACCGCCCGAATTCTCTTCAGTGACTGTTTCAAAGCCGACATGGAGTTCCGCCGGCGGCGCGGACCGGACGCGGCGGCGCTTTGCGGAGACTATGCGACGATCGAGCTGATGTCAATCAAGTGCATCTGGCGGCCGCTGCCGCCGTGGGCCGAATCGATGATCACCCGCGTACCATCGCTGCTGGAGCGGGGATGAAGGTCGCAGCGCCACTCCCCGTCGTAGGCGGAAGGTGCGTGGAAATGTCCGAGCGGATAACGGACTTCGTTTTCCGCGTCCACCAGATAAAGGTTCTGATAGGGACAGAAGCGGTGCGGATACGTATCGCACAGGATCCAACGGGGGTTGCGCAAATAAGTGCAGTGTCCGTCGCAGTTCATCAGCTTGGGGGCCACGACCGTCGTCTCGGAGGAACGATCGCGGAAAAGGTAGAAGTGGTGGCCCTGCCACGGGTTCCACGCCCAAGCCAAGAGGTGGCGCGGATCGCGCCAGATGTAGTGAGAGGTGTGGCCGTGTGGATCGGCGACGTGGAGTCCGGACCCGTCGGCGTTGGCGGTCAGCAGGCGCGACGAAAAGGCGGGAGCGTGCTCGGGTCGGCGCCAGCGATGCAGAAACGCGAACCGGCTTCCATCCGGAGAGACCAGGAGATGATCCAGCCAGTTGACGGACTCTGCCCGCGGGGACAGACCGGCTCCGGCCTGGCAGACCTGGGCCAGCGTGAGGATCAAGTCAACCTTGCCGCTGGCGAGGTCGCCCCGCCAGATCCCGGTCTCGTCTGGCGCCAGAGTCGGCTTCCTTGACCCCGGGGTTGCCGCATAGCCATAGCCAGGCCGAACGGCGGTCAGGGCCGAATAATCCGTGGTGATCGCCCAGGAGGCATCCGGGCTGACCGCATAAACCGGCATGGGAAGAATGCGCTCGGTTCTGTTGTCGAGATTGAGAACCCGGCAGATGAAGCCGTCATCACACCGGTCATTCCAGAGAATCTCGGAACTGGAGTTGGGAAGCCACTGCAACATGCACCCTTGCTGCCAACTCCAACTGGTTGTTTCTCCCAGGTGAATCCATCGACGGCCGTCCTGAAGATCCACCATGCCGATCCGCAGGACGTCCTCAGGCCGCGGTGAACGGTGCTCGAAGTCCACCTCCATGCCCAAAACGAATCTGCCGCTGGGATCCATCTGGAGCTTGTCGTAATACCCGAACCAGTGAAAATGAGGACCGTCGGTGATGGGACGCACTTCCGGCAACCGGGGCTTTGGCCAAGTAATCGAAAGCTCGAGCGCTTGCCGGAATCTTCGGGCCTTGCCCACGTACCGCGCCAGCGGCTTGATATTCGGAGACATCGGTCTGGTTCAGGAGACCGCGGCCGGCAGGGCTGGCGGCGCGAGCCCGGACGTGCGGCACGAGGGTTTGAACGCGACGACATGGTAGCCGGCCGTCGCGTGCGTGTCGGGGAAGACCGAGTCCAGAACCCCGCCCATCAGAGGAAGCAGCAAACGGAAGGCCGGCAAGGTGACCGCCCAAAGCAGCGCCAGCGCCGGCCAGACGGCATTCTTCGGCGCTCGCCGCGGATCGATCAACGCGCTGAAGCGCCGAGCTTCCTGCCCGAAGTAGCGGAAGAACCCTCCGTTGGGGACAACGTCGGAAACTTGGAGCCCCGACTCCGGCAGGAACTTCCGGTACCAGTTCGGCGTATAGCCGCCATAGAAATGGAAGGGTTCCTGGTGAAGCCACGAGCCGAGCGGGGCGGTGATCAGGAGTCGCCCGCCAGGAGTGAGGATGCGGGCTATCTCGCCAACCGCTTTGATGGGTTCCGGGACGTGCTCGAGCACCTCCGTGCACAGAACCGCGTCGAACGATTCGTCCGGAACCGGAATGTCCAGGATGTCGGAGATGTAGTCGAGCTTAGTATACGTGCCCCTGGTGGAGGGCTCGGCGCCGAAGTCGTGGGCGAAGTACCGGCAGTGCGCGAACAAGTGCCGGTATCTGCCTGTCCCGGCCCCGACGTCGATCACGGACGAGCCGACCGGGATCAGAGCGGCCTGTTCGGCCACCCAGGAATCGCGCCTGTGGCGGTTGAAATCAAAGACCGCACGCCACATGGTTCCACTCCGGTTCTCCGGCGCGGCCTGGTGCGGCGCACGGCCGCGGTGAGAGCGTGCCGAGGGGCAACGGGTGACTCGAGAGGATGAGGTCGGTCACGCCTTCCCCCACCGCAGCGAGGATCTCCGCCAGGCTGGCCGGGCCCACTTCCGGCGTCGATCGGCGCTTCGCGTCCGCCCACCGGACGCAGAAGTTGCCGCAGAGATCCCGATAGAAGTGAGCCACATCAATCCCGGCGCCCTCCAGAACGCGCGGCGCAAACTCCATGAAGACGATGGGGGAATGCTCCCTCAGGACGTTGATCCCGCCGGCAAACAAAGACGGTTCAGTGCCGTCCACGTCGATCTTGATGAGCGCTACGCGTCCGCCGCCGCCATGAGCCCGGACCACAGACTCCAACGACATGCCCTCGACGAAGTAACGCGGGGAGCTTCCTCCATAACTACGCAGGCAGGACCCACTCGAGTCGTGCATGCCGACCTTGCCGTCGGTGGCGGACAGCGCGACAGGAAGAACGATCGCGTTGGAGAATCCCTCCGCGGTGCGCAGCAGACACCGGTAATGGCTCCGGTCGGGCTCGAGGGCGATCATCCGCATGGGCCGGGTCATTTTCCGCATCTCGCTGCACAGGAAAGCCGTGAAGAAACCGAAGTGCGCGCCGATGTCGATGACCGTATCGCCGCGGGACTGCCTGAGCAGCGCCGCGAGGACTGCCTGGTCGAACGCCAGCGAGGTCTGTGGACCGTCATACCACTCGTAGGTGGGGTCGTGGAAATGGCAAAACACGCGGATGCCGTTGCACTGAAGGTACCTTCCTTGCGGATACCGGCGCTTCAGATATTCCCGGCGGGCGGTGCGATAAACTCCGGCCGCGGCTCGGGCCGTGAACCGCGCCGGCGGGACCTGGTGGATCAGCGCTTTGAGCTCGAGGGCGTTCACGGCCGGCGGGTCACCGTGGCGGACCGATCAGGGTGCAGCGCCGAAGATCCGGGGCGCGCGATCTGGCACATCAGGCGCGCCATCCAAATCACATAGGCCAGAGAATAGACGCACCCCCCCGCGAGCACCCCCGGAATTCCCCACAGAGCGGCCCCCGCC
Organism: uncultured Solibacteraceae bacterium; assembly: GCA_964541065.1. GTDB lineage: Bacteria > Acidobacteriota > Terriglobia > Bryobacterales > Bryobacteraceae > VFZS01. Next base: position 6,499 of record CAZIRH010000115.1, on the reverse strand, counting down.
GCGCTCAGGGCGATCCCGAGAAGTGCTGTGACGATGTTCGGCTTGATGAGAGCGGAGGTGGCCTGTGCCGTCATGAGCGCCAGGGAGCTGGTCTGGCCGGCCGCAAACAGCCCTCCGGAAAGGACCATCAGCGGCAGCAGGGCGGACACGTCGCGGTAAGCCGGGGCGACGAATGCCCAGAAGACGGCCCGGTGGAGCAGAGCGCTGAGCACAACTCCCAGCGCGGTGGTGGCGAGGCAAATCCAAACCAGCACCAGATTCATCCGATGGCTCTTTAGAAAACGGCTGGCATCGGAGCCGTCGCCAGCCCGGGCAAACAGGATCGGAGCAATGAACTGCATCATCGCGGTCGAAACCAGGACGATCGGATAATAGCCGAGTTGATACAGGACCTGGTACAAGCCGACCTCCCGCGCGGTTCTGAGAGTCTGTATCATCCAAGGGTCGGCGGAAGAACGGGCCCACCTGAGCAGCGCCCAGGTCGAGAACGGGAGACCGTACCGGAACATGGTGACCGACATGGCCCGGACGTCCTGCCCGGAGCTGTTCGGCTGAGCGTGACGGAACCGGGGGAGGGTATGCATGAGGAGGATACACTGCGAGGTCAACACCAGAGCCGAAGCGATAGTGTAGCCCCACATCGCGGCGATCCCTGAGGTCCCCAACAGCGCGACACAACCGATCGCCAGACCGTAGCGCAGCCACTGTCCCAAGCCCTGATGCCAAGCCACGATGCGGCGCTGCCGGGCGGCGTTTTGAATGCCGTCGGCAACCGTGTTCGTGCCGCTGATCAGCGCAAACAGAAATGTAACGGGAACCCACGGCAGCGCAGCGCGGAGGCCCGGAGCCAGGGCCACGGTGTGGCAGAGAACGGCCAGCGCCAGGACCAGGGCGGCGGATTCGAGGAGCAGGCGCTTGAGCGCCGCGAGATACGACTCGAGCTGACCGCGCTCGACGGCGGAGGCGAAGAAGCGGAGTGCCGCGCCGGACAACGGCCCCAACACGACCTGCTGGCCCAGCGCCGCCACGGTCATGGCCAGGGCCAGTTCCCCGTAGTTGTCTACCGGGAGGGCCGTGGTGAGCAGGCGCACCCCGAAGACACCGCCTGCCGCTGCGACTGCCTGCCCCGCGAGGATCCAGGTGACCTCCGCCCCCAGTCTGAGATAGCGCTGCTGGACGGGGGCCGTGAGCCTCGGGATGAACGACAGAATCGCGGGAACCTTTGAAAGCCGCCACGGCGCTGATGGGTGAGAGGGTGTGGACACTTCCGCGGAAACGGGCTCGCCTTCCAGCACAGGGGCGCCGGTACTCGTCAGACGCCCCCGCCGACCGCTGTTGGCGGCACGTCAAGACGGACCACCTTCTCCATGTGGCCCGGTTCAAGGTGCCGGCTGGATCCGCCGTGGCCGTCGGTGAGCCATGTAGTGAAAGAGCGGATCCCGGTCTCGAAACGGGTGCGCGGCTCATAACCCAGGAGCGCGCGCGCCTTGGCAGTGTCGGCGCAGGTTTGCGGGACATCGCCCGGCTGCTCGGGAAGATAGACGACCTTCGCCTTGAGGCCGAGCGCGTCCTCCAGGTTGGACACGACTTCCGCGAGGGCGACGGCGTGCTGATTGCCGAGGTTGATCACCTCATAGGAGGTTGCCGTGTACTCCATCGCCGCACGCACACCCTCGACAATATCCGCAATGTAAGTGTAATCGCGCTGGGAAGCGCCGTCGCCGAACAATTCGAGCTCCTCGTTCCGGAGCATGCGGCGCGCAAACCGGTGAATGGCCAGGTCGGGGCGCTGGCGCGGCCCGTAGGCGGTGAAGAACCGCAGCGCAATGAAGCGGGTCGCATACAGGTGAGAGTAAACGTGACCCATCAGTTCGCCGGAGACTTTAGTGCTTGCGTACGGACTGATGGGCCGGAGCACCGGTTCATCTTCACGCCACGGGACATTTGGATTGATGCCGTAGACGCTGGACGAGGAAGCAAAGACGAATTGCCGGATCCGGCGATGCTTCGTGAATTCGAGCAGACGCTGCGTTCCGGTGACATTGACGTCTTGATAGAGATCCGGGTGTTGAATCGAAGGCCGGACTCCTGCCCGCGCCGCGAGGTGAACCACCACGTCGATGGCGTCACCCAGCTTGGCCTGAAGACCGTGACTATCCCGGATATCGGCCTCGACTAAGCGGAATCTAGGATGGAGACGATGGGATGCAACGTTTTGCTCCTTGACCTCGCGGGGATAGAAGTCGTCGAAGTTGTCCAGGGTGGTGACCCACCAACCGTCTGTCAGGAGTCTGTCGACCAGATGGCTTCCAATGAAGCCCGCACCTCCGGTGACGAGTGCGTGTTTCATGTCGCTAGAGTTCACAGCGTCGAACGTGAGACCCCACTGGCACAGTGGCAGCCGGCTGACGACAGGGAGGTTTTGGGGGCGCGGGTAACGTTGAGTTTCTTGAGGGTGACAAGGGCCGCTCCGGCTGTGTGACGGGACGAAGGACGAAGCCGAACTGGATGAGCATAAGCTACGTTACCATGGGCGAACTGACGGCGTTCAAGCCGGGGCGCAGGCAGTTTCCGCGGAAGAGGCTGCCGGTGAAGCCGGCGCCGAGGGTGCGCCGAACCTGCTCGGGATGGCGCCCGGGGTTGTCGAGGGCGTCACTCATGCGGGCGGCTCCGACCGCCGGCAGGATCAAGAACAGGAAGGCCGGCAGGTTCTGGAAGCCGGCCTGGATGCCGGCCTCTCGGCGCGGCCACGGCCTCCAGCGGGTTCTCCACCGCGGCCAGCTCGGCGTCCACCATGCGCCGCACCAGCTCCGCGAAAGTCACCCGCGGGCGCCAGCCCAGTTGCCGGTAGGCCTTGCGCGCATCGGCGACCAGCTCATCCACCTCGGCGGGACGACAGTAGCGCGGATCGATCTCCACGTGGTCCCGCCAGTCCAGATCCAGGTGCTCGAAGGCCAGCTCCACGAACTCGCGCACCGAGTGCGAGACGCCGGTTCCGGCCACGAAGTCGTCCGGGCGCTCCTGCTGGAGCATCCGCCACATAGCGTCCACGTACTCGGGCGCCCAGCCCCAGTCCCGGCGCGCCTCGAGGTTCCCCAGATAGAGCCTCTCCTCCAGCCCCAGCTTGATGCGCGCCGCCGCCCGCGCCACCTTGCGCGTCAGGAAGGTCTCCCCGCGGCGGGGCGACTCGTGGTTGAAGAGGATGCCCGAGCAGGCGAAGATGCCGTAGCTCTCCCGGTAGTTGACCGTGAGGCTGTGCGCAAACAGCTTGGCGCAGCCGTACGGGCTGCGGGGACGAAAGGGCGAGCTCTCGTTCTGTGGCGGCGGGGTCGAGCCGAACATCTCGCTCGAGCTGGCCTGGTAGAACCGTGTGCGGATCCCCGTCTTGCGGATGGCTTCCAGGATGCGCAGGGCGCCGCAGGCGGTGATGTCGGAGGTGTATTCGGGGACGTCGAAGCTCACCCGCACGTGGCTTTGCGCCGCCAGGTTGTAGACCTCCTCCGGACGGAGGTCGTAGAGCAGGGTCCACAGGCTGCTGGCGTCGGCCAGATCGGCATAGTGCATGAAGAAGCGGGCCCCCGCCTCGTGGCAATCGCGGTAGATCCCTTCCAGCCGCTCCGTGTTGAAACTGCTGGAGCGGCGCTTGATGCCGTGCACTTCGTAGCCCCTGTTCAGCAGGAACTCCGCCAGGTAGGACCCGTCCTGGCCGGTGACGCCGGCAATGAGTGCGCGCTGCATGGTGCGGGGACGTCCTTGGGGCGACGCGGCTAGTCGCCGTGGGGCCGGTAATACTTGTAGTACTTGCCGTAGTATCCGTAGTAGTAGTAGGTGTCGCTGATTTCCTTGTGGATTTCGCTCAGCACCAGGCCCACCACGTTGGCCCGCAGGCGCTGCAAGGTGTTCAGCACGGAGGCCACCGCCTTGCGGTTGGTCTCCCCGGCGCGGGCCACCACGATCACGCCGTCCACGGCCGAGGCAATTTGGAGCGGTTCGGCGAAGCCCAGCAGGGGTGGAGCGTCCAGCACGACCAGGTCGTAGGCGGTCGAGGCTTCTTCCAGAATCTTGGCCATGCCGGGGCCGATCAGGTCCGCGGCGCGGCGCGAGGGCGTGCCCGCGGGCAGGATGTCCAGCTCGGGCGTCGCTTCCAGCTTGGTCACCGCTTCCTGCCAGGGGGTGTCGGAGACCAGCACCGCGGACAGGCCCAGCGTCCCCGGCACCTGAAAACGCTTGTGGACGCTGGGGCGGCGCAAGTCGGCGTCGATCAGCAGTGTTTTCTGCCGCTGCTGGGCGTGGGCCAGCGCCAGGTGGGCGGCCACCGTGGATTTGCCCTCGCCGGGCGCCGCCGAGGTGATCAGCACCGAGCGGAGCCGGCGGTCGAAGCTGGCCAGCAGGATGGAGTTGCGCAGCGTGCGGATGGCCTCGTCGTAGCTGGTCACGGTGCGGTCGGCCGACTCGGTCAGCGGCACCAGCTCGCCCCGACCGTTGCCGGCGACCCCGACGTGCGGCAGGCGCCCACGCCAGGATCTGACCAGGGGCAGATTGCCCACCACCTCGGTCCCGAGCGTGCGCGCCACCTGCTCGGGGTCGCGCACGGTGTTGTCCAGCACGTCGCTGAGGATGGCCGCGCCCACCGCCAGCAGGCTGGAGAACAGGAAGGCCAGCAGCAGGTTCAGCTTGATGTCGGGAAACACCGGCTGGATGGGCGGCCGGGCCGGGTCGGCGATGCGGATGGCGCTGTTCTGGAAGCCCGCGTTGATGCCGGCCTCCTTGATCTTGCGCACCAGATCCGCGTACAGTTGCTTGTCGGCCTCGGCCTCGCGCTTGAGCGCCTGGTACTCGAAGGAGCGCGCGTTGAGCCGGTCGGACTCGGCCTTGGTCTCGGTGACCGCCTTCCTGAGCATGGCTTCCCGGTTGACCGCCTCGCGGTACTCGATCTCCACCCGCTGGGCGGTGTTCTGCCGGGCCCTTTGCAGCAAGGCCTGGGCCTCGGCCAACTGCGCCGCGGCCTTGCGGTGCTCGGGATGGTTGGCGCCGTAGTGGATCCTGACCTCCGCGAAACGCGCTTGCGCCTCATCCACCCGCTCGCCGATCCTGCGCAGGGATTCCCCCTGCGTGGACACCTGAGCGGCTTCCAGGGACCCGCCCCGCACCGACTGGAAGGCCGCCTCCTTGCGCACCCGGTCGGCCTGCGCGTGGGTGAACTCGGTGTTCAGTTGCAGCAGGCGCGCCGACAGGATGTTGGTCTTCTCCTCCGGATTGATGACGTTGAGCTCCCGCTCGAACTGGGCCAGGGCGGCCGAGGAGCGCTCCATCTTGGCCTTCAGCTCTTCGAGTTGCTTTTCCATGAACGCCGACAGGCTGGCCGAGGACCGGTAGCGGATGTTGTAGGTGTGCTCCAGGTAAGACTGGGCGGTGGCGTTGGCCACGTCGGCGGCGAGGCGCGAGTCCGGCGAGCGGTAGCTGATCAGCAGCAGGTAGGTGTTGGGCGGGCGCGTGACCTTGAGCTTGCGGAGCCGGACCGGGGCGTCTTCCGATTCGGCGGACTTGAGCGGGCGCGCCGGAGCGGCGTCTTCGGTCTCCAGCAGCTTGAACCGCTGCGCCACCGGGCGCAACACCGAGTCGGACTGGATCAGCCGCACCTGCGTGGCCAGGAACTGATCGGCGTCGTTGGTGGCGGACTGCAGGGCCTCCTGGCCGATGATGCCGGTGGGCATCCGCCGGTCGATGTCCACGGTGGCCGTGGACTCGTAGATGGGTGTGAGGCGCGAGGAGACCACCAGCGTGGCCACCACCGACGTCAGCACGAAGGCCAGGATCTTCCAGCGGTGACGCCTGAGGATCCACAGATACTGCGACAGCGGCGTGACGGACTCCTGCGGCTCGGCCTCCGGGTTCAGGTGCGAGAGGCGATACGTCTCCGGCACCGCCGGCAGGGCGGGCGCCGCGAGGCTCCGTTCGGTCTTCTGTTCGGGCATCCTGGGTTTCTCCGTCGCTCTAGCGTCTCCAGACCAGCACCCCGGAGGCGGTGGCCGCGCCGAAGCCGACCACCTTGTCGAGGGCCGTCAGGCTGGCCCGCCGGCCGGAGTTATCGGGGATATAGAAGATGTCGTTGGCTTGCAGCGGCACATCGGGAGCTTTCCGCTGCAAGATCTTCTTGAGTTCGATGGGGATCTCGTGCCGCGCCGTCGAGCCCTCCTCGCGCCGGTAGATGTAGGCGTCCTTGGAGGCGAAGGCGCTCAGGCCCTCGGCCAGCGCCAGCACTCTCAGCACGGAAGTCTCCGAGGCGTCGCGGATGGGGTAGACGCCCGGCCTCTTGACGTTGCCCACCACGAACACCTTGCTGGCTTCCGGCACCCGGATCTCCTCGCCGCCCGTAAGGCGGAGATTGAGTTCGGGCTCGGCCTGATCGATGAGACCCTTCACCGGGATGCGCTGGATGAGCACCGTCGGCGCGCCCCCCTCGCCCGGCTGCGCGCGGCTGACCAGGACCTCGGCCCCG
>CAZIRH010000114.1:0-11717 GCA_964541065.1 uncultured Solibacteraceae bacterium | reverse complement strand
CTGTTGGGGGACACGCGACACACAGGCAAGAATAGCCCATGGCACATTGGGCCCACACAGAACTGGGGGAGGGCAAGGCTCCCGCAACGACGGGCTGCTGCTGTACAGGATGGTGTCCGGGGATTTCGTCGCGACGCTGCACGTAAGCGCTGCTGACCTTATGTACTTTAATGACATGGGCCTGATGGCGCGCGTGCCGAATCCCGGCGGTTCTGGGTCGGATGAAGACTGGGTGGGGGCGCGGTACTTCGCCGCCTATGGGTTCAACTCCTGGCGAACCACGGACAACGGCAGTAGCACCAACAACGACGACAGCGGCCTACAGGCCTGGCTCCAGTTGGAACGGTCGGGCAACACCTTCAGTTTCCGCCGCAGTGAAGACGGCGTTGCTTTCACGCCGTTCGGCTCGCCCAGTACCTCGATTGACCGTGCGGACATGGGCGGGGCCCTCCAGGTCGGCATCTGGCAGGCCACCTTCTCCAGTCAAGCGGGGACAGCCCAGTTCGACTACTTCAGCCTGACCACCCCCGACGGGGTGATTCGCGAGCCGGCGACGCTGTTCCTAGTGGCCTTGGGCGGGGCGGTTCTGGCTCTCATTCGGAGACGGCGCGCGGCGTAGGTTTCGGCTGAGTCCAGCCGCAAGACCATCGGGCCCCGAGTCTCTTCTCTGGGCCATGCGGATGTAGAACTGCGTCGCCGCCCGCCTGATTTTCCTCGGCGTCTACCCCTGGAACATACTTCGGGATATAGTGTAACCGATGCGCATCGGGCACACTGCTGCGGCAGCCGCGCTGCTGGCGCTGGCCTTCCCCGGCGGGGCGCAGCAGGCAGGGGCCTACTTCTCGCTGTCGAGCAGCCGGACCTTCGGACCGGGGCAGCGGGCGTTCGTGCAGCTCTGGGGGCACGGCATAGACCTGTTGCAGTTCCGGGTCTACCGCATCCACGACCCGATGGCGTTCTTCGAGAAGCTGGAGGACGAGCACCGCTTCGGCGGCCGCGCCCCGCGCGCGCCGCGCCAGCTTACGCCCCTGGAGCGGCTGCACCGCTGGAAGGCGCGCCAGCGCGCCGCCGTGCGCGACCTCCTTCGCTACCAGTTCAGCCGGGAGCAGCGCTGGGTGATCCGCGACTGGCTGGCGGTGCGGCGCCAGCAGCCCGTGGTGCCTGCGGGGCCCGTGCCCGAGGAATTCGCCCGCGTGCCGCTTTTGAATCCGCAGCGGGTGGTGGCGGTCTGGCAGCAGCGCGTGGGGCGGCGGGAGTCCTGGGCCTCCCAAACAGTGCCGGTCCCGGTGAAGGACAAGGGCCTCTACCTGGTGGAGGCCACCGATGGCAGCTTGCAAGCTTACACCATCGTCTCGGTGAGCGACCTGGCGATCATCGCCAAGGGCTCGCCCGGACGCCTGCTGGCGCGGGTGCTCGATCGTAGCAGCGGGGCGCCAGTGGCCGGCGCGCCGGTGGTCGTCCGGGTCAAGCAGCAGGAACCGCTCAAGCTGCGTGCCGATGGCGAGGGCGTCTTCGAGGCGACGCTCGGCGAAGCGCAGCCGGAGAGCGTGCTCGTCATGGCGCGCCAGGGGGAGGACTTCGCCGCCGTCTCGATGTACGGCTGGAACCTTGGAACCGACCCGGACCGCCGCCTGACCGGCTACATCTACACCGACCGCCCGGTTTACCGCCCGGGGCACACGGTGTACTTCCGGGGCATCCTGCGGGCAGAAGCCGGCGCCGGCTATCAGCTTCCCGCGCGCCGCGAGGTGCAGCTCGAGGTCGAGGACCCGGAGGGCAAGCCCGCTTCCCGCCAGACTCTGACCCTGTCCCCCCTGGGCACTTTCCACGGCCAGCTCCAGCTCGCCCAGGGGGCGGCCTTGGGCTACTACTCGATCGAGCTGCGCACCGGCGGCTCGTTCATCTCGGGCGGCTTCCAAGTCGAGGAGTACAAGAAACCCGAGTACGAGGTCAAGGTTACGCCCGCGGCCCGCCGTGTGCTCCAGGGCGGGCCTGTTCAGGCGACCATCGAGGCGCGCTACTACTACGGCGAGCCGGTCAGCCAGGCCAAGGTGGCCTACACGGTGCACCGCTCGCGCTACTGGCTGCCTTACTACTTCGAGGAAGAGGAGGAGCCCGAGGAGGGGGAAGGTGCGGAAGCGGCCCAGGGCCCGGGCGGGGAAGAGCTGCTCCAAGGCTCGGGCGAATTGGATGCCCAGGGCCGGCTGAGCATCCAGGTGCCTACCGGGCCGTGGCCTCACGACGCGCGCTACCGCATCACGGCGCGCGTGACGGACGCGGCCAACCGCGAGATCTCGAGCGCGGCCATGGTCGTGGCCACCGTGGGCAGCTACTTCGTGCACGTCGAGCCGGACCGCTATGTCTACTCGCCCGGCGAGACGGCCCGGCTGGCGGTGGAGACGCGCGACTACGACGGCCGCCCCGTGGGCGGCGCAGACTACAGGATCGAGGTCACCGAGTATCGCCGGGACCGGCAAACCGGCCCCGTGGTCGCCACGGCGGAAGGCCGCACCGATGCCGCGGGCAAGGCCGCGGCCGAAGTGCGGCTGCCGGCAGGAGGCTCCTTCCGGGCCCGCGCCTTTTCGCGCACGCCCGAGGGCCGCGAGGTCGAGGATTTCGCCCACCTCTGGGTGGCCGCGGCCTGGGCTTCCTACGAAGCGCGCCGCGGGCGCATCGAGCTGGTCCCGGACAAGAAATCCTACGCCCCGGGAGAGGTCGCCCGGGTCCTGATCCTGACCGGGCAGCCTCAGGCCCACCTGTGGGTGACCACCGAGGGGCGGCAGGTCTACACCTCCAGGACGCTGCTGGCGCGCTCGCCGGCGGTTACCCTCGAGGTGCCCATCCGGCCGGAATACGTTCCCAACTTCTACTTGAGCGCCGCCTTCCTGAGCGGCCACCAGCTCTATCAAGGCGCCAAGAGCATCCGCGTGCCTCCCCTCCAGCAGCAGCTCGGCGTCGAGGTCACGGCGGCGAAGTCCGAATTCAAGCCCGGCGAAAGCACCTTGTACACGGTGGAGGCCCGCGATCACGCCGGCAGGCCGGTTTCAGGCGAGTTCAGCCTGGGGGTGGTGGATGAAGCCATTTACGCCGTCCGCCCGGAGCGCGTGCCCGACATTTTGAAGTTCTTCTACGGAAGCCTGTACAACCGCGTCAGCACCGATTCCTCGCTGAGCTACTACTTCCAGGGCGAGGCCGGCCGGCGGCGCATGCCCCTGGCGTGGGTCCGCCCGGCCGGGGCGCGCGCCCAACTGAAGCCGGAGAAGCTGGTGCAGCCGGAGATCCGCAAGGCTTTTCCCGACACCATCCACTGGGTGGCCGACCTGCGCACCGACGCGAGCGGGCGGGCCCAGGCCCGGGTGACGTTCCCGGACGCGCTCACCACCTGGCGGGCGACGGTGCGCGGGGTCACCGCCGATACCAAGGTCGGCAGCGCCCTCAACCGCGTCATCGTGCGCAAGAACGTGATCCTGCGGCTGGCCGCGCCGCGCTTCTTCGTCCAGGGTGACGAGGTGGTGGTCTCGGCCATCGTGCACAACTACCTGGCGAGCGCCAAGCAGGTGCAGGTGTCGCTGGCGGTAGAAGGCCTGGAGTTGCTGGAAGGCCGCACGACCGACGTGGCGGTCGCCAGCCGGGGACAGGCCCGGGTGGACTTCCGCGTCCGCGCCCGCGCGCCCGGCCAGGCCGTGTTGCTGGCCAAGGCGCTCACCGACGAAGAGTCGGACGCGCTGGAACTGACGCTGCCCATCCGGCCCTACGGCGTGAAACTGAGCGAAGCCCGCGCCGGGGCCATCTCCGAGGCGGAGGGCCAGGCTGCCGTCGAACTGAGTTTCCCGCCGGATGCTACGCCCGAGTCGCGCACCCTGACCATCGAGGCGGCCCCGACGCTCGCCGGAGCCATTCTCGGAGCGCTCGAGTATCTGACGTCCTTCCCTTACGGCTGCACCGAGCAGACCATGTCCAGCTTCCTGTCCAACGTGATGGTGGCCCAGGCGGTGCGGGAGCTGGGACTGAAGTCCGCGGTGGATGCGGCCGAGCTGAACAAGAAGATCCGCCAGGGGCTCGACCGTCTGTACGATTTTCAGCACGAGGACGGCGGCTGGGGCTGGTGGCAGACCGACGAGAGCGACGCGTTCATGACCGCCTACGTGCTCTCGGGGCTGGGGCAGGCGCGCGCGGCGGGCCACGCGGTCCGCGAGCATGCGCTGGCTCGCGCAGTCTCCTGGCTGGGCGGGCAGTGGCCGAAACTTGAGCGCGCCCCGGCGGACCTACGCGCCTACTTGGTGTTCGCCCTGGCCGGCGCCGGGGTCCAGCCAGCGGCCTGGCGCGAGGCGCTCTGGGCCCAGCGCCGGGATCTGTCGGCCTATGGGCTGGCGCTCGTGGGCCTGGCCTTCGAGCAGGCCGGCGACCCCCACGCTGCCGAAGCCGCCACGCTGCTGGAGGGCATGGCCAGAGCGGACCAGCGCGAAGCCTACTGGCAGGTGGGGCACGATGCCCTGATGGACATCCACATGGAGGTCACTCCCGAGGCCACTGCCTACGCGTTGAAGCTCCTCACCCGCCTGCGGCCCGAGAGCCCGCTGCTCGTGAAAGCGGCGCTGTACTTGATCAACCATCGCGACCAGGGCGCCTGGTGGGGCTCCACCAAGCAGACCGCCATGGTGCTCTACGGTCTGACCGACTACCTCCGGCAGACCCGCGAACTGCGGCCCAACTTCGGCCTGAGGGTCTGGGTGAACGACCGGCCAGTGCTCGAACGGCGCTTCGGCGAGGCGGATGCGCTGCGGGCGGCGCCCGTCGAGGTGCGCATTCCGGCGGCGCAGCTCGCGGGCGGAGGCACCCGCATCCGCATCAGCAAGAGCGGCGAGGGGCGGCTGTACTGGTCGGCGCGGGCGGAGTACTACTCCACGGCCGAGCGCCTGGCGCCCACCGGCACGGTTTCCCTGAACCTCCTGCGAGATTACTTCCGGCTGGCGCCCTCCGAGGAGAGCGGGCGCATCGTTTACAAGCTGGAGCCGCTGGGCGCCGTAGTCGGCAAGGGCGACGTGATCGCGGTCCGCCTGACGCTCAGCGGCGGCGCCTGGCGGTACCTGGTGCTGGAGGACCCCATCCCCTCGGGCACCGAATTCATCGAGCGCGACGATCTCTACGAGCTGAAGGAGAAGCCCGCGTGGTGGCAGTCCTGGTACAGCCGGCGCGAGTTCCACGACGACCGCGCGGCCCTCTTCCAGACGTACTTCCACCGTGCGCAGGCGCAGTATTTCTACCTGCTGAAGGTGGTGAACCCCGGCCGGTTCCGCGTGAGCCCGGCGCGCGTCCAGCCCATGTACCAGCCGGGCTACCTGGCCACCACCGAGGGCCGCGTGCTGGAGGTGAAATGAAAGCGGATAGTATGGAGCGCCGTGCACTGGCCGAGATGTGGAGGCGGCGCAAGCTGCTGGCGGCGCACTGGCTTGGCAACGCGGTGCTCATCGGGCTGGCTTACGGTTGGCTGTGGATCTCCGAGGCGAGCGCGCTCGAAGTGGTGTGGTCCGCAGTGGTGCTGGCCGCGGGGGTGTTCGGAGCGCTCTGGCTGCACGCCACGGCGCTGGCGGCCTTCCATGCGGAGGCTGGGCCGCTGCCCGTCCGCCTGGCCTTGCGTCGTCTGCCGAGGTTTCTGCCGTGGGCGGCGGTGCTCGCAGGCGTGATCGCCGCCACGGTGTGGCTGAGCGGTTACGCGCCCAAGGTCACGGAGTATCTGTCCTCCCTGCTGACGCTGCGGCTGCGGAAGCCCGTCAGCCCCGAGCAGGTGGCTTGGGTCTACCCCGCGCTGCTGCGCGGCGCCTGTGCCGTGGTGGTGCTGGCTTTGCTGCCGCTGGCCAGCCAGGCGGCCGGCGGGGGCTTCAGCCGGCGCGCTGGGCTTGCCGTGGCGGCCCGCCCGCGCTACTGGCTGGCCTGCGCCGTGCTGGTGCTGGCGGGCCTGTATGTCCCGGGCAGGTTGATGGGATGGACCCCGTCGTTCGAGAGCCTGATCGTTCAGGCGGCCAGCATGGCAGTCAGGGTGGGACTGGCCTACCTGCTGGCGGTGACGACCTGGCTGACGCTGGCGGCCATCATCGGGCTGTTCGGCCGGGCGGCAACTGAGGCAGGCAGAGACGACGCTGGCGCTCCGGCTTAGCGCAGCCGGTACAATGCGCGCAGGCCATCGGCCGTGTGCGACTGCTTCACCGGCTCGGCTTGCAGGAGCGACGTGATTCGCCGCTCGCACTCCGGACCGTCTCGCCATTGGCCCGGTGAAGAGGACGGGCTCACGAAGTAGTACAGCCTGCCCTGGTAGCGTCTGGCGACGTCTTCGATACGAGCCTGGTCGCTGCCGGCCCAAGGGAGGAAAACCGCTGAGCGTCCCTCGGCCAGCACCACAGGCGGATCCGAGGAGACTATCATCGCGTCTTGCGGCAGAGAGGCCAAAGCGGTTCTCAGGAAGGCACAGTCTCTCCGAGGCACGCCTGTCTTGGCGTCTTCGACAGCCGCGTGCGGACCAGCCCTCATCAGGGCCGCCAGGAACACGGCTGTCCACGCCGCCATCAGCAGTCGCGGTGGAACCCAGGTCGTCATCGCGCGGTGCGCCAGGTAGAGGCCGCAGCCGGCGCCGAGGGAAATCGCAGGCAGCCACGCCAGCGCGAAGCGCTCTCCCCCAGGGAAAGTGTAGGAGCCCCCGAAGTGCGCAAGTGGCGCAAGCCAGGCGCAGGCCGCCCAAGCCCACACTCCCAAGGCGGCCTTCCCCAGCCGAGCCCCGGAGGCCCCGAAGAGCGCCACCACGAGGAAGCCAAGCACGATCCATTCGCTGCGCAGGTACTGGAGGAGAGAGTCGAGATTGGAGGCCACGAACCGCACCCCGAAACCCGTGCCCTCCGCCAGATTCGGATCGTAGGCGCGTGACACGTGAGCCAGGTGGAGGCCCTGCGGGAGCAACAGGACCACCGTGATCGCGGCGGGCCAACCGGCTTCCCGCAACGCTCGCCGCCCGCCGAGGCTTCCGGCCAACACGGCGCATACCGGCAACAGCAACACCGATTCATTGCGCACCTGGACCGCCATGGCAATCGAAGCTGCCATCAGGAGACCCAGACGGCGCGAGGGTTCCTGCGCGAAGCGCACCGTGCATAACACGGCCCAAGTGGCGGCGAAGGCCGCAAACACCTCGGACGCGCTGGTCCGCGACCAGATCTGGTTGGGTGGCGAGCAGGCATACACGGCCGCCGCCAACAGCCAGACCGGCCTGTGGGGAACAAGGGCCAGGGCCAGCAACGCCACCAACACGATGGTGGCCAGGGAAAGGCCCAGGCTGGTCACCGCGCCCGTCCATCGGGCGTAGCCGCTCAGCCTGAGGAGGACCGCCAGCAAAGTCGGCCAGCCCAGGGACGAGTGACCGTAGGAACCGATTTCACAACGGTAGTGCCGGTCCTCGATCAAGGCGTAGCTCGCCACACGGGCTCGCCCTTCGTCGGCGAGGCCGCGAGCCAGTTGCAGGTAGGTGTGTTCGTCGTAGTAGACGCGCTCGGTGGCAGGCACTGTTGCCAGACGTGCCACCAGCGTGGCGGTCACGATGCCGAAGAGCAGTGCCCACCCGGCACGGCCCAGAGGTTTCAGCCAACCGGAGACCTCGCGGGTGCAGGCCAAGGCCGTGCCCGCTGCCGCCAGCATACTCAGGCCGCACGCCGCGGGAGAAAGCCACTCCAGGAGGGTGACCAACGTCGCCGGCTCACGGGTGCCCCAGTGCGCCCACCAGAAGAGGACCGCCCATGTGCCGCTCGCGACGACAAAGGCAATGGCACCGAGGTGGGTGCGTCTCATCAGACGTTCCTTCTCGCTATCCCGCCCGGCCCGTCATTCGCCCGGGGCTGGTGCGGGGCCCAGCAACAGGATGGCTGCCTTCCACAGCAGCCCGGGAGCCGCGCGCCAGAGCCGCATCCGCGACCTGCCGTAGCGCCGGCGACCCTCGTGGCTCGGCACGTTGGACACGCGATATCCCATCCGCAAGCACCGGATGGCCACTTCCTGGTCTATTCCGAAACCTCGCTCCTGGAGGCGTAAGGCGCGGGCCACCCTGGTCCTGACGGCCCGGAAACCATTCTGAATGTCCGTCAGCTCAGTACCGAGGCGCACGTTCACCAGCGCCTGGAGGACTCTCATCCCCCAGGCGCGCGCAAGGTGGTCGAGTTGACCGTCGAGTTCGTCGCTGCCGCCGGTCGCCCGGCTGGCGATCACCAGGTCCGCCTCGTCCCGGAGGATCGGCTCGACCAGGCTGGGGATATCTTCCGGCCGATGAGAACCATCCGCATCGACAAGAACCAGGATATCGGCATCTTCCTGCCGGATGGCAGCCTGGATTGCCAGCCCCTTCCCGCGACGGCCCAGGCGCAGGACGCGCGCCCCGCTCCTCGTCGCCACGTCGCAGGTTCCATCTTCTGACCCGCCGTCCACCACCAGCACCTGGTCCACGAGTTTCAGGCACCCCTCGACCACGGCGCCCACGGTCTTTTCCTCGTTCAAGGTTGGAAGCACTGCCGTCACTCGCAAGGCTGCCTCCCGCTGATCCTGGAAAGCGCGAGCTTGAACAGCAGCGCCATCGAGTGGGGTCTGCCGTAGAACCGCAAAGTAGCCCAGGAACGCCAGCGCTCTGTGGCCCGAGCCGAAAGTCCGCCCGTGAACGCCCATGCCTGTTCTTGACTGATGGGCAGCAACGGCGCGCCAGGTTTGCTCCAAGAGGAGCACCATGCCTCATGGAGCTCCGTGCCTGGATAGGGTGCGGCGCAATAGAATTGGGCAAAGTCCAGCTTCAAAGCCAGGGCCAGTCTCAGAGTCTGGCGGGCGGTCTCGGGAGTCTCCCCCGGAAGCCCGAAAATGAACTGACCAACCACCATTAGACCTGCCTCGCGCGCCCAGCGTGCGGCCCGGACCGAGGCTTCCAAGGTGTGGCCCTTCCGGCAAGCTTCAAGCACCTCTTCCGAGCCGCACTCGAAGCCGAAGCTGATCAGCCAGCAGCCCGACTGGCGCATCGAGCGGAGAAGATCGGGACTCACGCAGTCCGCCCGCGTTGTCGCCACCCAGGAAATGCCTCGAACCTTCTTCAACGCTTCGCACACTGCGTGTGCGTGTTCCTGGTCTGCCGAAAAACATTCAGACCACAGGAAGAAATCCCTCACGCCGAAGTGAGCTCGCAGTTCTTCCACCTCCGCGGCCACCTCTTCCGCGGCGCGCGTGCGAAAACGCCGGCCGTAGTAGAGGTGCTGGGTGCAGAAGGTGCAAACGTAGAGGCATCCGCGAGAGGTCAGTACCGGCAGAAACGGGCGCCCCAGGAAGGGGAGCCGGTAGTGCGTCGGCTGGATGAGCGACCAATCGGGCTTGCCCAGGGCAGACAGGTTTGAGGCCGGCGGCCTGCTGGGCCCGTGTTCAATATGACTTCCGCAGCGGGTGCTGAGTCCTTCGGCGGCTTGAAGCCGCCCCTCGGAGTCCAGCATCTCCACAACTCGATCCGCCGTCAACTCAGGCTCGCCGCGGATCACAAAGTCAGCGTGAGGCTGGCCCGCAAGATACAACTCGGGAGCGGCGGTAGGATGGACGCCGAAAACTCCGATCGAGCAGCGGGGAATGACCGCGCGGATCTCCGCGATGCATTGCAGGTCCGAAGGAAACGTCGGCGCCGACACGGCCAGGAGCGCCAGGTCCGGATCGAAATCGGCGGCGCGCCGCCCCAGCTCGCGGAAGCGGACCGCGCCGGTCGCTCCGTCCAGCAACCGCACCGTGTGCCCGCGCTGGCGCAACCGGCCGCCCAGCAGCGCCAGGGTGTAAGGCGGCCACGCCGTGCCCCACAAGCTCGTCGCGTGCGTACACCGGCCCTCGCGTACATAGCGGCGACCGTCACGACAGGGGGGATTGAGCAGGAGCACCCGCATGATCATCGCTACCGTGGTTCGCCGCTCGCCTCCGCCGGCAGCCCCCGCTCCAGCCAGCTCAGGACGGCTTCCCGCCCGTGGCGCTTCACCAGCGCGCTGACGCGCGCGTGCGCCGCCTGGTAGGCCTGCCGCATCTCCTCCGCGCCACGCGGCCGCCTGCCCTTTGTATCCTCGGCGTCCTCTGCGAGAAACATCACCAGCCCCTCCCGCAACCACTCCGGCGCCTTCGGGTGCGCCCGGCTCTCCACCACGACGTGCAGCATTTCGTGCAACAGCGTGGCTTCCAGCCGCTCGCGGGAACCGATCACCGGCGGCGGCTGCAACCGGATGATGCGGCCGGCCGTGCTGGCGGCCACCCAGCCGGGTTCGCCGGTGGCGTCGCGAAAGGCCGCCACCGTGGGGTAGACCTTCAGGCGGGGGCGGAGCGCAATCTGGAAGCCGGCGCGCCGCTCGGCTTCTTTGAGCAGCCGGTCAGCCAGCGCCACCACACCCTGGTCCTGCTGGGGATGCGTGCTGAAGACTTCGACGCGCTCGCCTCCCATCCGCGTCCAGGGAAAACCCTGCGCGCTCAGGCCCAGCAGGGTCCCGGGAAAGTAGAATTCCAGGATCTGCCGGTAACTGTGGCCCTGCTCGCCCCGCCGCGCCGCGCCCTCCTGGCACAGGCCGACTCCATGGCCGCTGCCGTATCCCCGGAACACCAGGCGGTCGCCCGCCTCAGAAACTTCGTAGGAGCTGCTCCGAACCAGGTGCCAGCCCAACGCGCGCCCCACCGCCAGCTCGAAGCTCTGCCCGCTCCAGCGCCGCGCACCCACCCGCAGCTCCGCGACCCGGCCCGACGGCGTGCGCCGCAGGATCTCTACCGCCACGGGCGCGCGCAGGCCGAGTGCCCGCGCCAGGTCCTCTTTGCTGACCTGCGAACTCCAGGGGTTGCGGCCCGTCGCCACGCAGAAGTTGTCGCTCTGGCGGCGCAGGTAGGGGGCGTACAACTCGGGCCAGACGTCCGCCGCCGCCTCCGTCATCCCGCCGCAGTGCCCGTGATGGAACGCCGCCGCAGGCCGCCCCTCGTGCCACAGCAGTTCGCCCTCGGTGGCTTCCGCGGCTGCGCGGAGGCGGTCCGAGCGCCCCTCCAGCCGGAGGCGCTGGCAGTGCGTGGTGTCACAGAAATCGAAGCCCTCGGCACGATGGCGGCCAAGCTGGCTCATGGCCCAGGTGCGGGCGGCCACCGCCACGGCTTTGAGCGCCTCCTCGGAGCGGAAGGTGGCGCACTCGCCCGCCAGAACACCCGCCACGTATTCTTCGAGCGGCAGGCGCATCGTCTGGCCTCGGACCCTCACGGTGAGCGGCTTCGGGCCGGCTGCCCCCCGGTACGCCTCGAAAATCGCCCGCGCCACGGGCGCCGCCGCGGAGCCTCCGCGACCCTGCTCCAGAAACACCACCACCACGATCTCCGGCGCCTCAGCGGGGGCGTACCCGGCAAACCAGGCGTGTCCGGCGGTGGAGCCCGTCTTCCCCGCCACTTTCAGCCCCTCCGGCCGCGCCAGTTGCGCGGTGCCATACTCCGTCGCCGCCTCCAGACCCTCAAACAACGGGGACAGCCTGAGCTGTCCCTGCGCGCGCAGCAGCGCCAGCCGGCGGTAGCCGCCCAGCAACCCCAGAGGCGTCACCTCGATGCCGGCTTCGCCGAGGACCTGCAACTGAAGCTCTTCGCTCGAAGCTGCCGTACGAACTTGGCCGACGCGACGGAGCGCCTCGGCCAGCTCCGTGGGCTTGAGCCGCAACGCCATG
>CAZIRH010000113.1:0-11758 GCA_964541065.1 uncultured Solibacteraceae bacterium | reverse complement strand
AACAAGGCCTATTTCAACTCGCAGCACCACCATATCCCTTCTCTGGTGGAGCGCTACCCGCGACCCCTGGTCTGGATCCACCCGTTGGACGCGCAACCCCGCGGCATCGCCGAAGGGGACCGCGTCCTGGTATCCACCAAACGCGGCTCCGTGGCCTATACCGCTCACGTGACCGAGGACATCCTTCCCGGAGTGGTGGAGGCGGATGCCCACGGCGGCGGCCTGACCGCCGCCGCTGCCTGGAAGGAGTGCAACGCCAACGAGCTGACGGACTTCGAGAATCGGGACCCCCTTTCCGGATTCCCGGTGTACAAGGCGCTGCTCTGCCAGGTGAGCAAGGCGCCCGTCTAGCCTCGCCTAGGCCGCGCTATGGCTGTTTCCCTGCGCCAGGTCGGTCAGCTCCCGCATGCTGGCCGCCTCGTCGAATCTCCAGACCAGCTCCGCCAGCCGCTCGGAGCGAGCCTGGCCCAGCGCCGGCTCGACCAGCCAGTGAAACTTCTCCTCCATCGTTCCCTCGTCCCAGCCGGGTTGCGGGAAGCTCAGGCCCCCGCCGACCAGGCCCGAGCTGAGCCGCCTGCCGTCGCTGAGGGTGAGCGTCACGGAGCTGGCGAAACGGCCGCGCGGGTCGCCGTTCTGGAACATACGGGCGAGCTCGTTCAGCTGCTCTGACTCCCGCACCTCGACCTTTTGGGCCAGCCTGCGGATGCGCTCGTCGCCCAGGCGATGCTCGAGGGTCTGCTCCGGTCCGATCTCGCCGTCCGCGATCATGGCCGCCACCGGCCAGGCCAGGTTGAACTGCGCCTCCTCGGTCGTGCCCGGCAGCCGCGTGCCCAGCGCGGCGGCCTCGTGAAAAGTCTCGACGCCTATGCGCTCGATGTCTTCCGGCTCCAGATGATGCTCTTCCACCAACTGCTTGGCCCCTTCGACAGCGGCGTGGACCCAGCCGCAGCAGGCGTAGCCTCTGGCCTTCCAGGCCACGCCGTCGACCATCAGATAGGCTTGACCGAGGTCTTCGACCCAATCCCCGTATTTCTCATGGCTCAACAAGGTAGGGATCCCCGTAAACCCATAAGAGGCCAGCTCGGCGGCCGTAATCCCCGTCAGGGCGCCCCAGCCGATGCCGTGCTTGACCATGGCCGGATGGGCGACGTCGCGCATCATAGGCAGGTTCGGCGCGTGGTACTCCGCGATGCCGAGGGCCTGCCGGGCCTGCTCGGCCGTGAGTCCCAAAAGATGCGCGGCCACGGCGGCGCAGGCCACGGCTCCCCAGGATCCGCAGGCTTGGTAGACCTGGTGGTAGTCGTGCCAGCAGCGCCCGATCCGGTGGGCTACCTCGTAGCCCACGACCAGTCCCGACAGGAGCCGGGCGCCGCTCGAGCCGCGCGCCTCGGCGAGCGCCAGCGCCGTGGGAAAGATCTGCGCCCCCGCATGCCCGTAGGCGTAGCGGGCGCTGTCGTCGGAGTCCAGGCCGTTGGCGGCGCAGCCGTTGGCGAAGGCCGCGCCGGCGGCGCTCGCCCGGAGGCCGTGCATCAGGATCGTGGCCTCCTCGCCAGGCATTCTCGCCGCCGCGAACTGGGCAGCGATGCGGCTGACTTCGGTCCGGGCGCCGCTGATCGTGGCTCCCAGGCTATCCATCAGGCACATCCGGGCTTTCCGCTTGACGGGGGAAGGCAGCTCCTCCCACTTGGTGTCGACGACGAAGCGTGCGACTCGCTCATCTCCATTCATAGGGCGTCCATAGCTTCCACAGAAAGCTAGCGGTAGCGAATGCGCGGGTTAAGCACCGAGTACAGCATGTCGGCGACCAGGTTCGAGACGCTGTACACGGCGACCACGACCATGCTGCAGGCCTGGATCAGGATCACGTCGCGGCGCTGTATGCCGTAGACCAGAAGGCGCCCCAACCCCGGATAGCCGTACACCGCCTCGGTCACGATGAGCCCGCCGATCAGGTAGCCGATGCCCATGGCCACCACGGTGACTGTGGGCAGCAGGGAGTTGCGCAGCACGTGCCTGGCCAGCACCTGGCGCCGGGGCAGGCCCTTCAGGTCGGCGGCCAGCACGTAGTCGGTCTTCAGCACGTCGATGGTGCTGGCTCGAGTCATCCGGATCACGTAGCCCAAGCTGGTCAGGCTGACCGTGACGGCCGGCAGCACCAGGAAAGGAAAGGCCTGCCGGAAGGAGGAGTTCGGCGCGATCGAGGAGTTGGCCGGCAGCACCGCCAGGGCGAAGGCGAAGGCGCTGATCAACAGCAGCCCGGTGACGAACTCCGGGAGCCCCACGAAGGCCATGGAGAATCCCGTGATGACCTGGTCCAGCGCCTTTTCCCGTTTGAGCGCGGCGATCACCCCCAGCAGGATGCCGACGGGAACGTAGAACGCCAGGGCCAGCGCCGCCAGCATGGCCGAGTTGCGCATGCGGGCCAGGATCAGCGGGCGCACCGGCTCGCGGCTGACCATGGACTGGCCCCAATCGCCGGTGAGGAAGCGCCCCAGCCAGTCGAAATACTGGACGTACGCCGGCCGGTTGAGCCCGAGCTGCACCCGCAGATTTGCCACCGCCTCGGGGGTGGCAAACTGGCCCAACATCACCTGAGCCACGTCGCCCGGCAGGAGCTGGGTAGCGGCGAAGATGATGATCGAGGCCAGGAACAGCGTCAGGACGATGAAGCCGATCCGGCGAAACAGGTATATCGCCATCACGAGCCTCCGGCCGTTTGCAGCTCAAGCAGCTCCTCGGGGGGCCGGTGACAGCAGATCCGGTGCCAGTGCCCGTGCTCCAGCCACGGCGGCTCCTCGAGCTCGCAGATCTCTCCGATCTTCCGGGGACAGCGCGGGTTGAAGCGGCAGCCCGACGGGATGTTCACGGCGCTGGATACGCCTCCCCGTAGCCGGATGCGGTTCTGCCTGGCCTCCGGATCCGGAATCGGCAGGGCCGACAGCAGCGCCTCGGTGTAGGGATGCTGCGGGGGCGAAAAAACGTCCAGGGCCGAACCGATCTCCCAGAGCCGGCCCAGGTAGATCACGGCGATCCAGTCCGACAGATGGCGCACCGCGGCCAGATCGTGGGAGATGAACAGATACGTGGTCCCCTTGGAGTCCTGGAGCTCCGAAAGCAAATTCATCAGCGAAGCCTGGACCGACACGTCCAGCGAAGAGATCGGCTCGTCGCAGATCATCAGCGCTGGATCGGTGGCGAAGGCCCGGGCGATGGCCACGCGCTGCTTTTCCCCGCCGGACAGCTCGTGCGGCAGCCGGCTCGCGTAGTCTTGCGGGAGATTGACAGCCTGCAGCAGCTCCCGCATCCGCCCTTCGATCTGCCCCCGGGGCAGGTTGCCCAGCAGGGCCAGAGGGCGCGCCACGCTGGCCCCCACGGTGACCTGGGGGTTCAGCGAGGCATCCGGGTTCTGGAAGACCATCTGGATCTTCTTCAGCTGGGCTTTGGAGCGCCGGGCCAGCGTGCGGGGCAGCTTTTCTCCCTCCAGCTCGAACTCCCCCGAGGTGGCCTCTTCCAGGCCGGCGATGCAGCGTGCCAGGGTGGTCTTGCCGCAGCCGCTCTCGCCGACGATGCCCATGGTGAAGCCCTTGCGCACCCGCACCGAGATGCCGTCCACGGCCCGCACCAGCGGCCGCCCGTGCCGGAGCAGGTGCCGGAGCCCAATCCTCGACACCGGAAAATACTTGCGCACATCGGAGGCCTCCAGCTCGAGCGGCCCGGCGACCCCGGAGATCGCCTCGTCGAACCTGCGCTTCTTCGGCGCCATCGTGAAGGCTTCCGGCCCCCGGCGCAGGTCCTGCCAGCGCCGGCAGGCGGTCAGATGGCCAGCCTCGGCGGCTACCAGGGGGGGCCTTGCCGACCGGCAGGCTGGTTGGGCGCCGGGGCAGCGCGGGGCGAAGATGCAGCCTTGCGGGAGGTCATCCGGCCTGGGGATGTAACCCGGGATCGCGTGGAGCACGATGTCGCGCTTGTCCCTGTCCACGCGCGGAACGCAACCCAGCAGGCCCAGGGTGTAGGGGTGCAGCATCCGCTTGAACACGTCGTAGGCCGGGCCTTCTTCCATCAATTCCCCGGCGTACATGACTCCCACCCGGTGGCACAGCCGCGCCACCACCCCCAGGTTGTGAGTGATATACAGCACCGCGGTCCGGTACTCCGACAGCAGCTCCCGCACCAGGTCCAGGATCACCGCTTCGGTGGTGACGTCCAGCGAGGTCGTGGGCTCGTCCATGATGAGCAGCCTTGGTGAGGTGCTCAGGGCGATGGCGATGAGCACCCGCTGCAGCTGACCGCCGCTCAACTGGTGGCCGTAGCGCCTGGCCACGGTGGCCGGGTCGGGCATGCGCACCTTGGCGAGCATTTCAATGGCCAGCCGCG
This sequence comes from uncultured Solibacteraceae bacterium, assembly GCA_964541065.1. GTDB lineage: Bacteria > Acidobacteriota > Terriglobia > Bryobacterales > Bryobacteraceae > VFZS01. The sequence goes on along the minus strand of CAZIRH010000113.1, from coordinate 7,384 downwards.
CGGCCCGGCTGCGCGACATCCCCAGATGAACCCGGGCCATCTCGGCGATTTGCTCCCCGATCACCATCGATGGATTGATCGCCGTATTCGGGTCCTGGTGCACCATGGTGATCCTGGAGCCCCAGAAGCGCCGCATCTGCTCCCTGGGCAGTAGAAGCAAATTTGTGCCTTCCAGCCGAACGCTGCCCCCCGTGACCCGGCCGTTGGCGGGGAGGTAGCGGACCACGCCCCGCGCCAGGGTGGTCTTGCCGGAACCGGATTCGCCGACCAAGCCGTAGATCTCGCCCGGGGCGATCGCGAGCGAGACGTGGCGGACCGTGTCGAGCGGCCCCGCATCGGTGTCATAGGTCACCGTGAGGTCTTCGACCTCCAGTCCCCCGCCGCCGCCGGCGTCATGGACCGCCGCGTTGGCCGGGAGGCCTCCGTCTCTGCGCCGCAAAGCCTTCACCCGCTGACCCCCGCGGGAAGCAGCATGCGGCGCAAGCCGTCGCTCATGAAGCCCACTCCGACCACCAGCACGGCGATGGCCCCGGCCGGAGCCAGGAGCGCCCACTGCGCCTGGTTGAAGTAGTTGCGGGCCTCGCCCACCATGAGCCCCCAATCCGGGGAGGGAGGCTGCACGCCCAGGCCCAGAAAACCCAGCGAGGCGACCAGGAAGATGGCATAGGAGAAGCGCATCGAAGCCTCCACCGCCAGCGGCGGAAGCACGTTGGGCAGGATCTCCCGGAACATGATGTAGGCGCTCGACTCTCCGCGCAGCCTGGCCGCCTCGACGAACTGCCGGGTCTTCAAATCCAGCACCACGCTGCGCACCACTCGGGAAACCATGGGGATATAGAGGAAACCCACGACGAGGATCACGTTCACCCGCGAGGAGCCGAGGGTGAACAGGATGATCATGGCCAGCAGCAGGGGCGGTATGGCCAGGAGCACGTCCACGAAGCGCATGACCAGCTCGTCCACCGCCCCTCCGAAGTAGCCGGCCAGCAGGCCCAGGGTCAGGCCGAGAAGCACGGCCAGCAGGGCGCCCGAGCCGGCCACGAGGTACACGTCCCTGCTGCCGACCAGGATGCGGCTGAGCACGTCGCGGCCGAGCTGGTCGGTGCCCAGCAGGTGCTGCCTGGAAGGCGGCTGCAGCCGCAACGCCAGCTCCTGGCTGGAGTACTTGTATGGGGCGACAAGAGGCCCGAATAGGGCCATTACCAGGAAGAAGCCCACGATGGCGAAGCCGGCCAGGGTAGCCGGGTAGCGTCTCAGCCTCCGCCAGCCGCCGGCCATCCTCCCGGAGCCGCGGGCTGTTTCACTACGACCGTTCCCCATGGGCTGCAAAGGAAAGCCTTCCCCCTCGAGCAATGAAGGGGAAGGCCGTTCAGCGATCCCGCGCTACTTCTCGAAGTACACCACGGCCAGATCGACCGCCGTGCCCAGGTAGCCGGTCGGTACGATGCCCTTGAGCCTCTTGGTCGCGCCCCAGAGGCTGTTGTTGAAGAACGGAACCAGGATCGGTCCGCGGTCGATGAAAATCCGCTGGATCTGCTTGTAGATCTCGGCCCGCTTGGAGCGGTTCATTTCCTTCGCCGCCGTCGCGGCCAACCGGTCGAGCTCTGCGTCGCACCAGTGGCTCTCGTTCCACTTGGCGCTGCAGGTATAGGCCAGGTCGAGGTAGTTCTGCGGCGCGGCCCGGGCGCCCCAGTCGGTGATGGCGAAATCCGCTTCGAGCCAGAGGTTGTCCGCGCCGTAGTACACGTCGGCGGGCACGAGCTGGATGTCGACGGTCACACCCGCCTCGGCCAGCTGCTCTTTTAGGATAGCGGCCATGGTCGGCACCGGAGAGCTCTGCTGGGTCACCAGGGTGACTTTCAGGCCGGAAGCGTAGCCGGCAGCGGCCAGCAGTCTCTTGGCCTTGGCCACGTCACGCGCCAGCTCCGGGACATTAAGATAGAAGTCGGCGTAGGCGGGACCGATAGGGGTGTCGCGGCCGGTGACGCCCAGGCCTTGGAAGGACCCCTCGAGGATCGCCTTGCGGTCGATGGCCGCCCGGAATGCCTGGCGCACCCGCACGTCGCCGAAGGGCTTGCGGTCGCTGCGCATGTGGACCAGGTAGTGGGTGTTCGACGGCTTCTGGTAGACCACGAGGTTCGAGTCCGCCTCGACGGTCTTCACGTACTCGGAGGGCAGATACAGCAGATAGTCCACCTGCCCGCCGCGCAGGGCCTCGACCTGGGCAGAAGACTCACTCAGGAACAGGTATTCGATCCCGTCGAGGTACGGCAACTGGTTGCCCTTGGCGTCCTTGCGCCAGTAGTTCGGGTTGCGCTTGAAGGTCATGCGGTCCTCGGGGAGGTAGCTTTCCACCATGAAGGCTCCGGTACCGATATGCTCCTTGGCGAAGTCCTTGGTCCCGCTCCACACGACGATCGCGTGATAGTCCCCCAGGTCGGTCAGGAAGTCCGGATTGGACTGCTTGAGCTTGAAGACCACCGTGTAGTCATTCGGGGTGGCGATGTCCGTCACGTTGGAGTACAGCCCCACGGTGGCTGCGCCCAACGACGGATCGCGCAGCCGGTCGAAGGTGAACTTGACGTCGCCGGCCTTGAGTTCCTGGCCGTTGTGAAACTTCACCCCCTTGCGGATCGTGAAGGTCCAGGCGAGGCCATCGGCACTGGCCGTCCACTTTTCGGCCAGGCTGCGTTTCTGGTCCGGCCGCAGGCCTTCGTCCACGTAAACGAGGAAGTCGCCCCAGAAACGGCCGATTTCATCGCCGGCGATGTCGCCGAGGAACGCCGGATCCAGGCTGCCCGGCGCGAAGAATGCCTGCCTGAGGGTGCCTCCGTAGCCCTGTGCCCACAGGAGGCCGGCTCCCAGGAAAGAGGCGATCAACGCGATAACGATAGCTAGCTTTCTCATATTATCCTCCCTTGAATTGCCAGGAATTCAGTATAGAATGCACCCCCTCGGCTGTCAAACCGAGTTGCTCCTGGCCGGCGCAGCGCCCCTATCAGGAGCTTTTCCAATGGCGCCGCACGTAGCTGTCGATCTCCGCCTCCAGCCCGGGGTCCATCGGAGGCCGGCGATAGGACTCGATCAAGGCCAGGGCCTTTTCGTGAGCGAGCTGCACCGCATCCTTCCACCCCCCAGCGCTGCGTTCGTAGCTCGCCGGGCCGAAGCTGGTCTCCGCGAGGAACTCGGTACGGCAGTGGACCATGGTGTGGGCATGATCGACGTATTGGCCCGCGGGTCCCACTTTGACCATCACCTCGACGGCGAGGGAGTCCTCGTCCAGCGGAAGCGGGGTCAGGAGTCGGGCGGCATGGGCGAACAGCTCCACGTCCAGCACGATCTTGGCCAGCGAGGCTCCGAGGTAGCTTCCCAGAAGGCCGCAGCCGGTCAGGAACTCGGGCCCGTGGCGAAGGACGCTGAGCGCATGCATCATAGCCTGGGCGCCAGCCTGGAAATCGCAGGTGAGCGAGTCGGTCAGGCCCGTGTTCCCCCGGCAAAGCAGGCCGTAGTGGCTGGCCATCTGCACGCCGGCCCGCTCGATCAGCCGGCTCTCCGCCGAGCCGAACACGGGCCGCATCGTCCGCATATCCGCGTGACCCCCGATAGAGCCGTAGAACACAGGACAGCCCGGGCGTACGAGCTGCGCCAGGACGATCGCGGCCAGGTTCTCGCAGTTCTGCTGGACGACCAGGCCGGCGAGCGTGCAGGGACCCGTCGCCCCTGCGATGGGCATGGAGGCGATGTGGAAGGCGATGCCGCACTCGGCGTACTGGAACAGGTTCTCGCAGTCTTCAGCGGTCAGGCTCAGAGGGGACAGCACCGTCACGGTGGCCTGGCCGTACGATTCAGCCAGAGAAGTGCGCTCCGCCATGTCGCCCCGGGTGGTTCCGTAGCACAAGGCCACCAGCTCGATGTCCGCCCGGCCGGAGTAGTTGTACGGCTTGTCGGTGTACTTGGCCATGGCCTGAGCGATCCATAGATTGGCGTTGACCGGCGCCACGTCGTCGGGCTGCACCAGCGGCCCCCAGTGTTTCAGCGCTTCCAGGCTCTGGCAGAGCTTGGTGGCGTCGATGAGATCCTCCTTGGTGGCGCGGCGAAAGGAGCCGCCCGGCTCCACCACGTTCAGCGCGCCGCGGCCCAACCCGAGCGTGGCGGCTCCCGGAGCGAGCGCCAGGTGATGCTCCGGGTTGCGCGCCAGGATCGTGAAGCGGCGGGGCACCTTCTCGAGGGCGTCGCGGAGGTCTTTTTCCGCAAAGAACACGCGCTGGCCTTCGACCCGGAAGGCGTTTCGTCGGAACAGCTCGATCGCCCGCGGAGAAGCGAAGCGAACGCCGCTGCGGGCCAGGACGGCGAGCGAGGCCTCGTGAACCGCGGCGATTCCCCGGGCCGATAGGGGCTGGAAGTCCACGGGCGCCCGCCTACCCCTGCGCGGGGCGGAGCCCCAGAATGTAGTCCACCTCCTGCTGCAGGGAGCCCGGGAGCTGCGCACCGGAAGCCCCGTTCATCAGCTCCACGGTCTTTTCACGGAGGCGATGGCCGAGTCTTGCAGCCCCTTGTTCCTGCATGCCGGCGAAACGCTGGCGCGTGAAGAGCGTGGGCTGCCAGAACTCCCGGAAATGGCGCAGGGTGTGGTCCTCGGCGAGGAAGTTGCCGCCCGGTCCGACGGCGTGGATGACATCCTGGGCCAGATTCTCCTCGTCGATCGTGATTCCCTCCCCGAAGCGGCGGAGCATTCCAATCACCTCGCAGGTGAACACCATCATCTCGGGGGAGCTGCTGAGGCCGGCCTCCAGGTAGCCGATATCGTGCACGAGGTTCGTACCGCTCTGCAGGGCGACCAGAGTGGAGAACACGGCGTCTGCAGCCGCCTGCTCGTCGAACAGCCAGCTGTCCGAATGTCCAGCGTATCCCCAGCTCGGCAGCCCGTAGTATCGACCGAGGTCCGCGATCGCTAGGCGGGCCAGCTGGAACTCCGGGGCACCGTAAACGCTGATCGAGGTCCTCATGTCCAGGTGATGCAGCCCGATGCCGAACACGAAGGGGGAGCCGGCGCGCTTTAGCTGATGGATGACCAGCCCGCTCAGCACCTCCGCGGTGCCGAGCGCCAGCCCTCCGGCCAGGGTCGCCGGCGCGGTCCCGCCCATCATCGGCGCGGGCGAGTGCACGACGGGAAGGCCGGACTCGGCCATCACCAGGAGCTTTTCCAGCGCGGTGCGGCTGTGCTCGAGCGGCGTGGTGGGCTCCGAGTACAGGAGCAGGCTGGGATTCAGCCTGAGGGCCTCCATTCCTCCGGCCACGGCCGCGGCCGCGGCCACGATGCTGCGGCAGTCCTCCCCGTCGTCGCAGACGAACACGACCGGTTTGGCGCAGTTTTGAATCGCCAGGGCGAACTGCTTGCGGTAGGTGTTGCCCTTGAAGTCGGAGGGAATGCCGTTGGACATGTGAAACGAAAGCTCCGGCAGGGAATCCGCCAGGCGCAGCATCGCCTCCATGTCGGCCAGGGTGAACGGGCGGCGCTCACCGGTGCGCGGGTCGAGATAGTTCGGGCAGTCCGAGCCGGGCCCGAAACTGACGTTGCGCCCATTCAAGGCCGCGCAGACCTCGGTGCCGCTTCTTCGGCACAGGGCGATACTCGAGGGCGGCTGGCGGAGCGCCCACTCCACCAAAGACGGAGGAAGGCGCACCCGGTTCTCCTCCTCGACGGGGCAGCCCGCCTCGCCGAGCAGGCGCAGGGCTTCCTCGTGGAAGATCCGCACTCCGGTACGGCGGAGGATCTCCAGTGCGGCGTGATGGATCTTGTCGCAATCGGCGGGGCGGAGGAAGCTCATTTGCGGGGTGATACGCGTTCCGGCGTTCATGCGGAATTATAGCGATCGCCGAATCGGCATGTCAAACCGAATGCCGCCTGGCGCCGCCGGAAAAACGGATTCCTTTACACTCCCCTACGATTCTGGTATACAAAACCTCGAATGCATCTCGCCGCTGGCGGTGAACCGGAGTATCTGCTCGAGATCGACGGCCTGGCCAAGACCTTCAAGGGGCTGCACGCGGTGGAAGACTACCGCCTCAGGCTGCGGGCGAGGGAGATCCTGGGCATCATCGGTCCGAACGGCGCCGGCAAGTCCACGGTGTTCAATCTGCTCACCGGCCATATCCGGCCCTCCGGCGGTACGATCCGCTTCCGTGGCCTGAACCTCAAGGGCCTCTCGGCCGACCGGATCGCCAGGCTCGGGATCGGGCGCACCTTCCAGAACATCCGCCTTTTTTCCAGCATGACCGTGCTGGAGAACGTGATCACGGCCCGGCAGCTCCGCCAGCAGGGGCGCTTCCTGGCGACCGTTTTCTCCTGGCCCACCTTCCGCCGCGATGAAGAGAGGCTGGCGCGGGAGGCGCGCGAGGTGCTGCGGCTTTTCGGCCTGGAGCAGCGCGCCGCCGAAATGGCCGGCTCGCTGCCCTACGGTGACCAGCGGAGGCTGGAGATAGTGCGCGCCCTGGCCCTGGAGCCGGCCCTGCTCCTGCTCGACGAGCCGACCGCGGGCATGAGCAGCCAGGAGAGCCTGTTCGTGCTCGACCTCATCCGCCGGATCCGCGACCAATACCGGCTCACGATCATCATCGTGGAGCACAACATGCCGCTGGTCATGCAGCTCTGTGAGCGCATCCAGGTGCTCAACTACGGGCAGATCATCGCCGAAGGCACCCCGGCTCAGGTGCGCGCCGACCCGAGGGTGGTGGAATCGTATCTCGGACAGGTCGAAGAAGATGCTGAAGCTCCAGTCGGTTGACGTGCGCTACGGGCACATACACGCCCTCAAAGGGGTCAGCATCGAGGTCCGTGACGGCGAGCTGGTGACGCTCTTGGGGGCCAACGGCGCCGGCAAGACCACGACCCTCATGTGCATTTCGGGAATCGTGAGGCCGCAAGGCGGCTCCCTGGTCTACGACGGCAGCGATCTGGCCAGTGCCAGCAGCTTCGACATCGTGGGCCTGGGCGTGATCCAATGCCCGGAGGGGCGCAGGATTTTCGGCGGCTTGAGCGTGCTGGAGAACCTGAGGATGGGCGCGGTCCGCCGCCGGGACCGAAGCGGCGTGCGCCAGGACATGGAGCGCGTATTCGGCCTGTTCCCCGTGCTCGGCCAGCGCAGGCACCAGTCCGGGGCCACCCTGAGCGGGGGGGAACAGCAGATGCTGGCCATCGGAAGAGCCCTGATGGCCGCCCCGCGTCTGCTGTTGCTCGACGAGCCCTCCCTCGGCCTGGCCCCCCTGGTCGTTCGGGCCATCTTCCGGGTGATTCGCGAGCTGCACCGCCAGGGGGTCACCATCCTGCTGGTGGAGCAGAACGTCCGCCAAGCCCTGGCGGTGGCGGACCGCGGCTACGTGCTTT
>CAZIRH010000112.1:0-11794 GCA_964541065.1 uncultured Solibacteraceae bacterium | reverse complement strand
GCTCGCGCATCGATGCCCGCTTCGATGCCATGCTGGCGGAGGGTGCGGTGGAGGTCCGGCTGGCGGCAGGCGGACGGGCGAACCTGCTGGCCAGGGAAGACTGCTGCGTGCTGGTGGACGACGCGCTGCTGCGGCGCGTGAACGCCGGTTCGCGGATCGTGGTAGCCACGGTGGCCAACTTCGCCCACGCCACGATGGGCCAGCGGGTGGCCACGGTCAAGAGCGCGCCTTTCGCGGTGGGGCGGCGGGAACTCGATCAGGTGTTGGGCATGTTCGAGGAGCGGGGGCCGGTGATGCAGGCGCGGCCGATTCGCAACCCCGCGGTGGGCGTGCTCTACTCGGACCCCCTGGCGGGCGGGCGGGCCAAGCAGTTGTTCGAGCCGGTGGTCCGGCAGCGGCTGGAACGGTTTGGCGTGAGGTCCAGCTACGAGCTGGCGGTCACGGAAGAGGAGCACGGGGTAGCGCGGGCGCTCGAGCACCTGCTGAGGAACCGGCCGACGGTGGTGCTGGTGGCCTCGACGACGGCGCCGGCCGGACCGGACGACGTGGTGGGGAGCGCCATCAGCCGCATTGGGGGCGTCTTGGAGCGCTATCTGGCGCCGGTCGAGCCAGGCCACCTGCTGCTGCTGGCCTACAAGGGCGAGGTTCCCATCCTGGCTGCGCCGGGCTGCTTCCGGTCGGCCAAGCCGAACGTGGTGGATCTGGTGCTGCCGCCGCTGCTGGCGCGGTACCGGGTGTCAGGCTCAGAGGTGGCCGCGCTGGGCCACGGGGGCCTGCTGGGCTAGTCCTAGTTGCGCCGCTTGAGGGTGGGGCGGTCTTCCTCGTCGGCCTTCTCTTTGGGCTTACTGGTGCCCGGCTCATCGACCGTGCCGGTGCCAGGCTTACGACGCAGGGTGGGCCGGTTGGGGTCCCTCTCTTCGGGCTTGCGGCGGTTGGCCATGGCCAGCAGGCGGGCCTTGACCGCGTCGAATTCCGAGGTGCTGACCACGTACTCGGGCTTCGCTTTCAGGTACTCCTGAATGTTCTTCTGCGACCGCTTGACGCGGTCGTCGGTCAGCGGGTGCGTGGAGAAGACCTTGGACATGGTGCCGGGCTTCTTCTTCTCCAGGGTCTGGATCTTCTCGAAGAAGTCCACGAAAGCGGTGGGGTCGTAGCCGGCCTTGTACATGTACTGGAGACCTAGCAGGTCGGCCTCCTCCTCAAAGCCGCGCGAGAACCTCAGGAAGCTGACCGGGATCAGGACGCTGGCGGCCTGGCGGACGCCGTAGCCAGTCCAGCCGCCCATGAAGATCAAGGGGATGGACAGGTAATTGGCCAGCGTGGCCCGGGAGGCCTGGCGCGTTCCGTGGCGGGCGGCTACGTGGGCGATCTCGTGGGCCATGACGCCGGCGAGCTCGGCCTCGGAATCGGCCCTGGCAACCACGCCGGCATTGACGAAGAAGAAGCCGCCGGGCAGGGCGAAGGCGTTGATCTCCTCGCTATCGATCACCTTGATGGTGAAGGGGACCTTGGAGTCGGAGTTGCGGACGAGATTCTGCCCGACGCGGTTGACGTACTCGGCGACGAGCGGATCGTCGATGATCTTGGCTTGCCGCTCGACCTCTTCGGCCAGGCGCTTGCCCTCGGCGATCTCCCGCTCCAGGGAGTAGATGTTGATGCCTCTGCCGACGTCGCGGCTGCCGATCTGCTCGGGGTCCTTCTTCTTGTCCTTGCCCGGCAGGGCCGCGGGAACCAGCCAGAACAGGGCTGCTGCGACTGCCAGAACCGCTCGAATGCGCCGCTTCATAGGAAGCCCTCCGTCCACCCAGAAAGCTCTACCAAGATTATAGATCAGGGAGACGGCGCTCGGGTGACCGCCCCCTGTAGTGTTTAACGTATATTCAAGCTTATGGGTTGCGAGGCAATCGCGGAGGGCCGGCTGTGGGCGGCCTACCGGGGCCAGTTCCCGGTGACGGAGAAGCTGATCTACCTCAACCACGCCGGGGTGGCGCCGCTGGTGAGGGCGGCCGCCGAGGCGATGAAGCGCCTGGCCGAGGATGCGTTGCACTTCGGGTCCTACCACTACGACGAATGGCTGGAGACCTATGACGGGGTGCGGCAGGCCGCGGCGCGGCTGATCGGCGCTGGGGCGGACGAGATCGCCATCGTGAAGAACACCTCGGAGGGGATCGCCACGGTCGCGCTGGGGGTGGACTGGCGTTCGGGCGACAGGATCGTAGGCTTCGTCGAAGAGTTCCCGGCCAACTTCTTCCCCTGGAAGCGGTTGGAGGAGAAGGGGATCCGAGTTGAGTGGCTGTCGGTGTACGACCCGCTGGAGCGCATCGAGGCGGCGGCCAGAGGGGCGCGGCTGCTGGCGATCAGTTTTGTCCAGTACCTGAGCGGGCACCGGGCCGATCTGGAGGCTCTGGGGGAGATCTGCCAGCGCCACGGTTGCTTGTTCATGGTGGATGCGATCCAGGGGCTGGGGGCGTTCCCCGTGGAGGTGCGGCGGGCGCGGATCTCTGCGCTGGCGGCGGATGGGCACAAGTGGCTGCTGGGTCCGGAGGGCTGCGGCATCCTATACGTGCAGAAGGACTTACAGGATCACATCGAGCCGGCCGAGCTGGGCTGGACCAACTTGGTCAACTACAACGACTTCGCCAACCGGGACCTGACTCTGAGGGGCGACGCCGGGCGGTACGAGTGCGGGACGCTGAACACCGTCGGCTGCTACGGGCTGCGGGCGGCGCTCGAGTTTCTGCTGGGTGTGGGGGTGGAGCTGATCGCGCCAGAGGTGCAGGCGCTGGGCGACCAGATCGCCGAGGGCGTGGCGAGGAAGGGCTATGAGGTGCTGGGCGTGCGGACCCCGGCCACCGGGGCGGGGATTGTCAGCTTCCGCAAGGAGGGCGTGGATAGCCGGAGCGTGGTGAGTCAATTGAAGGCGCACGGGATCGTGACGGCCATGCGGCAGGGGTGGATCCGGGCGTCGCCGCACTTCTACATAAGTTCGCAGGACATTGAGAGGCTGCTCGCGGCGCTGCCGTGACCACTACGGAGCGCGCCGCGCCCTTACAGCACCTCCAGGATCAGGCACTTCAGGTAGTGAGTCTCCGGGACGGTCAGCAGGATGGGGTGGTCCTGCGCCTGGGTGCGCCTTTCCAGCACGCGCAGTCGCCGGCCGCTGTCCAGGGCGGCGGAGGCCACAATCTGAAGGAACTCCGCCTCGCTCAAATGCTGGGAGCAGGAGCAGGTCACCAGCACGCCGCCCGCTTCCAGCAGCCGCAGCGCCCGGTAGTTGATCTCCTTGTAGCCTCGCGCGGCGGCTTCGAGGGCCTCGCGCGAACGGGCAAAGGCCGGCGGATCGAGCACCACCGTCGCGAACCTCCGCCCGGCCGCCACGTAGCCGCTCAGCAGGTCAAACACATTGGCTTCCCGGAGAGCCACGTTGTCGATGCCATTGGCCTGGCGATTCTGCTCGGCCAGCGCCAGGGCGGGCGCCGAGGAGTCCACGGCCTCGACGGCCTCGCAGCGCCCCGCCATGTGGAGGGCGAAGCCGCCGCTCGAGGTGAACCCATCGAGTGCCTGGCCGTGGGCGTAGCGGGCCGCGGCCAGGTAGTTCTCGCGCTGATCCAGGAAGAGCCCGGTCTTCTGGCCTCCCAGAAGGTCCACCAGGAAGGTCAGCCCGTTCATGCGGACCTGGACCCGCTCCGGTGCGGTTCCCGCTAGCACCGAGGTTCCGAGCGGCAGTTCCTCGCGCTTGCGCACGGGCGCGTCGTTGCGCTCGACGATGCCGCGCGGGGCGAGCAGTTCCTCGAGTGCGGCCACAATGTCCGCCTTGGCGCGGTCCATGCCTTGATCGAGGGTCTGCACCGCCGCGTAGTCTCCGTAGCGGTCCACGATCAGGGCCGGCAGGAGGTCGCCTTCGGCGTGGACCAGGCGATAAGCCTCCGTCCCGGAGACCACGCGGCTGCGGAGAGCCTGCGCCTCCGCCAGGCGCCGCAGGAAGAAACCGCGGTCAATGGTCTCGACCCGGCTGCTCAGCAGGCGCAGGCAGATCTGCGACGCGGAGCTGTAGTGTGCCGTTCCCAGCGCGCGGCCCTTCGCATCGACGACCTTGACCGCATCGCCCGGTTGGGCCCCGCCGCGGTCGGCTACATCGGAAGCATAGATCCACAGGTGCCCGGAGGCCAGCCGCTCGGCGCCCCGCCGGCCGACGCGCACGGTGGGCCATTCCGCCATGGTCTCATTGTGGCATCGCGCCGCCGGGCGCGCGGGGCGACGGCCTTCGGCAGAGGACGAAGTGCGGGCCGAGCGCTTGCACCTCTGAGAGCCCATAGAAACGGGCAATCTGTTCCAGGCTGCTCCCCAACCGCCCATCACCCTCGTACCGGACGGCGATGAGAAAGTCCAGTTCGGGCATTCTGCGCGTGCCGGGCTGCCGGATAGCGTCGGACAGATACCGGGCCAGCGGGGCGGGATCCCGGAAGTGGTAGGGCTCCGGTTGGGAAGGGCGCAGCATCATGTGAGGCAGGTTCAGCCACGGGGCGTTGACTAGGATCGACCGCGAATTTCTGAAGACGTGCGCCGGGGCCCACTTGTAAGCCTTGATCCTCCAGCCGTCCGGTTCCTCCGCCCGCGGAGGCCATTCGGCCACAATCGCCCCGGCCCCAAAGGCTTGGCCTGCTCCCGCGCTCACTAGGGGGGCGAGTTCCTGGGTGAGCTGGCGCGCCCTGGCGTCGTTGTACACGATCAAGCCGCAGGAGACGATCGCCATTGCCAGCCCCGTGATCCGTCCCCACTTCGCCGCAGCCGGCAGGCCGCAGGCGCACGATGCCAGCAGAAACAACGTCCCGAAGGCAAAGAAGCGCAGGGGAATGTAACTGGCCCAGCCCAGCGCGTCCGGCACGAGCATGTAGGTGACCAGGCAGGCCAGGCCAACCCAGAACGCCGCTCCGTCCGCACTCCAGATGACCCGCCTACCCTCCTTCCGCAGCCGGTAGATCAGCCACGCTCCAGCGGCCAGCGCCACCAGACACAGCAGGCCACGATAAGGCCGGTAGCGGAACGCCGCCAGCGGCACGGCCAGAGCTGCGCGCAAGCGCGAGCCGTGCCACGCCTCGAACGGCCCCGGCCGGGCATAACGGCCAGGCCCGACCACCGCAAGCCCGTAGGCCAACGGCAAGAGCCCCAGCAGAAAGGCGCCTGCCTGTCTCCGCCGCCGGCGGAGCGCCTCCGCCAAGCTGTTCCTCGCCGGCCAGCACTCGGACGCCACGGATAGACCCAGATGCGCAGCTACAAACGCCAGCGCCATCGCCGCCGCGGCTGGGTGGGTCAGCGCCAGTAAGACGACCTGAGCCAGAAAGCACCCCAACCTGAGCCCACCGAGCTCGTTGTGGTGTCTGCTCCAATAACCAGCCAAGAAAAGAGTCAGCCCCATGCCCAGGCCGAAGTTATAGAAGCCCGAGTAAACGATGAAGTTCATGACAAACGGGAACACAAACAGCGAGAACACGCCGGCCTGGGGGTTGAGGGAACGCACCAAATATCGAAATCCCAGACAAAGAATGATGACGTAGGCGCAGACCAGGAGCTTCTCTGACACCAGGGGCGCGAACAGCAGTCTGCCAGCGATCAAGAGGTAGGTGTCGAGGCTGTAAGGAGGCAACGGGAAGCCGATGTAGTAGTAGTTTCCGTGGGCGCCAGACTGGCGCAGCAACTCGTAGGTCACGTCCGCGTAGTACGTGCGAATTGGGCCGTCCTGGCTCGGAAAGAACGGCAACGTGATGATCGACGTTACTTGAAGGAACAACAGCAGGTAGAACGCTGCGGACGCCAGGAGCACAGTCCATTGTGCCACACGGCGCCCCGGGGCGCCGAAGGCGCCGGCTCATTCGTACCGCAGCACCTTCACCGGATCCAGCCGGCTGGCTTTCAGGGCGGGGATGGCGCCTGCCAGGGCGGCCACGGCCAGCAGGCCCAGGGCCGACGCGCCAATAGTGACCGGATCGCGGGGCTCGATGCCGTAGAGCTGGCTGCGGACCAACTTCGTCAGCCACCACGCCAGCGGCAGCGCGATGGCGATGCCGGCGGCCGCCAGCAGGAGAACCTCGCGCAGCACCATGCGGATCACCGCAGCCGCCTCCGCCCCCAGCGCCATGCGGATGCCGATCTCCCGCGATCGCCGCGCCACGCTGTAGGCGGTCACGCCGTACAGCCCCATCACCGCCAGCACCGTGGCCAACAGGCCAAAGGTGCTGGACAGGTAGGCCACCAGGCGCTCCAGGACCAGGGACCGGTCCAACTGGTCCTCCATGGTGTTCAGATCGAACAGGGGGATGCTGGCGTCGAGATTCCGTATCTCGGCGCGGACCGCGGCGAACATCTTCTCGGAAGGCAGCGCGGTCCGGACGTAGACGGTCATGGCGGAGGCATAATCCATCTGCGGATAGGCGACCAGAACCTGCCGTGGGACTTCCTGCCGCAGGTCTTCGTACTTGGTATCCGCCACCACGCCGATGATCTCCATGTCCAGCTTCACTTGCGGCCCGGCGCCGAAGCCGATGTGGTAGCCCAGCGGGCTGCGGTTCTGGAAGTACCGCTTGGCAAAGGTCTCGTTGACCATGACGACCCTGGGAGCGCCCTTGCGGTCACGCTCGTCGATATCACGCCCCGCTCGGAGGGGGATCCCGAGAGTCTTGAAGTAGTGCGGCGAGACGGCGTTGAAGTGGGGATTCATATCCTCGCCGTCCCGGGCGCGGTAGCCCTCAACGGTGACCGTGGAATCCCACTCGTCCCCCTCCATGATCGGCACCAGCGCCAAGGCCGCCGTCTCGACTCCCGGAAGGCCCAGCAAGCGCTGGTGCAACCGTTGGTAGAACTCCTTGGTGCGGTCCTGGCCGTAGCCGCTCAGCATGGGATCCAGCTTGAAGCGGATCAGGTTGGTGGGCCGGAAGCCGGGATTCACTTGCCTGAGCTGGTACAGGCTCTGGATGAAGAGTCCCGATCCGATCAGCAGGAGCAGAGACAGTGTCACCTGCACCACTACCAGAGTCTTCCGCAGCTTGGTCCCGTGGCCTCCCGCGACCGAGCCAGCCTGCTCTTTCATCACCGAGGCCAGGTCCGTCCGGGTGACCTGGAGGGCCGGCAGCAGGCCGAACAGCAGTGCCGCGGCGAAGGACACGAGCAGGCTGAAAGTGAGGGTACGCAGGTCCGGTGCTAGCGAGAAAGCCAGGCGCGCCTGCTCATTGGGCGCGAGCAGCAGCAGGGCACGGTCCGTCCAGTAGGCGACCGCCACGCCGAGGGCGCCTCCGGCGAGCGCCAACAGCAGACTTTCGACCAACAGTTGCCGCACCAGGCGCAGGCGCCCGGCACCGAGCGCCAGGCGAACCGCGATTTCCTTTTGCCGGCCCGTCGCGCGCGCCACCAGCAGGTTCGAGACGTTGGCGCAAGCAATCAGCAGCACCAGGCCCACCAGGGCCGTCAACACCTGGAGCGGTGTCTCGAGCGCCCGCCGCATTCCTGAGAACCCCTGGCCGCCCGGCAGCACCACCGCGTAGGAGCGCAGGAACTGCTGCCGGACGTAGTCCGTGACCCTGCTGAAGGGCGCTTCCTGCACCTCCTGGTGGATGATCTGCTTGTAGAGCGTGCGGATCGAGGCCTCCGCTTGCGCCCTCGACATGCCGGGCTTCAGGCGCGCGTAGACCTGCACCCACCGGGCGCGCCGGTTCTCCAGGTCGTACCAGGAAGGGGTCACCTCCCGCTTCATGGTCACGGGGATGTGCAGACGCGGCACGAAGCCCAGATTCACCCCGGCAAACCCAGGCGCCGCCACGCCCACCACGGTCATGGGGAAGCCGTTCACCCGAATGGTCTGCCCGATGATGTTCCGGTCGCCTCGAAACCGGTTCCGCCAGTAGTCGTGGTTGAGTACCACGACCGGGTTGGCGCCCGGGTTGGTCTCGTCGTCCCGCGTGAAGGTGCGTCCGAGTGCGGCGCCGATGCCCAGCACCTCGAAGTAGTTGCCCGAGACCAGCTCCGCCTCGAGGCGCTCGGCGGGGCCGTCGTAGCTCATGTTCACCACCGCGCCGCGCAGGCACAGCACGCCGCTGAACACCTGGTTCTTGTCCCGGTAGTCCTTGTACATCGGGTAGGACAGCACGCTAGAGCCGCGGTTGCTGCCCATGTGCGCGCCGCGCGTGACGATCATCACCAGCGACTCCGGGTCCTTCACCGGCAACAGGCGCAGCAGCACCTGGTCGGTCAGGGTGAAGATGGCGGTGTTCGCGCCGATGCCCAGAGCCAGGGACAGCACGGCCACCGTGGTGAACACCGGAGACTGAGCCAGGGTACGCAAGGCATAGCGCACGTCCGAGACCAAGGGAGCCATAAGGTCTGAGACGAACGATCCGCCCGGAAGTTCCGTAGGGTGACGCCGGCCCGGCCACGTCTGTGGCCGATCAGGGGCGCCCTCATCCCCTGGTGCTACCTTCAGGCCTGGGCTAAGGTTCGATCCTTCGCAACCCGCGGACCGCATCGAAATCGCGGTCGAACGAGCAGATGGCCTCCAAGCGATAGGTGAACACGACGGCGGCGTGTATGGCATCACGGGCGGAGAGCCGTTCATGGCTGTCCATCAACTCTCGCGCCTGGTCCACGACAGGGGCCGTGATGGGCAGGATCTCTGGGATGAGCTGTCGCGCCAGATCATACACGCGCCGCCCCTCGGCCCAGCGCCCGAGGGCCCGGTAGCGGTGCAGAATCTCCTGAAGCGATTCCGTGTCCAGCACCGCCTCGACCTCACCCTGTGCCACCCGCTCCAGGAACCGGATGGAAGGCTCTTTGTTCGGGTGATCGGCGCCAGCCGCGTACATCAGGACGTTGGCATCGAGCAGGATCAAGGCTGGGCCTCAGCCGGGGGGACCGATTCGCTCTCCATCTCCTCCGGGGTGCCAACCGGTAGTCGCAGGCTTGCCAGTTCCCGAACCAGGGCGGAGCGGTCGGCAGCGGGCCGCACGCCGTATTGCTGCACGCAGGCGTTGCGGACCAGCTCACCGACGCTAGTGCGGTCCTGCCGGGCCAGGCGCGCCAGTCGGGCATAGAGATCCGGGGGGAACAGGATGGTAGTCTTCTTGGAAAGCTCCATATCCGGATATGGATAGGATACCACAGCCAAGCCACGCACCTGTGCCCCCGCGCTGTTCAGCCACTGGGCGGCGTGGGATGCAGCCGAGCCACGCGCGTGAGCGAGCGCTCACGGCCTGGCTGAGCAGTATTGCTCTTAGCCCGCCGCCTTGGCGCGCGCCACCAAGGGGCGTAGCAGCAGGTTAACCACGATCATCACCGCCGAGAAGACGGGGATCACCAGCAGGGCCGCCTTGAGCCGCGCGGGGTCGGGCGTCACCTGGGTGCCGGCGATGCCCCCGATGATGCGCGAGCTCACCGCCAGGCCGATCCAGCCCGAGGTGATCACGATGCCCATGGCCGTGGCGGTCATCTTGGGGAAGGCGTCGCCCACCATGGCCAGCGTGGTGGGGAACACCGGGGCCATGGCGATGCCGGCGCAGAACACCGCCGCCCACACCATGGCGATCTGGGTGGCCTGCAACATCAGGTAGGTGGTTGCAGCCATCAGGATCGCCGCCGCCAGCGTGACCGTGGGCGCGGGCACGGTGATCAGGATGCGCGACACGGCCACGCGGCCGAGCAGCATGCCTAGCGCGAAGCCCAGCGAGAGAACGTTCAGCGCGGTGGCCTCCGGCACGCCCTGGGCGACCAGGTGCTTGACCAGCCAGTTCCATACGCCCACCTCACAGGCCACGTACAGAAACAGAAACAGCCCCAGCAGCCACAGCAGCGGCCGGCGCAACAGCGGCGCGGCTTCGGAAGCGCGGAAGCCCCGTTCGCCGCTCGGCGCCGGCATGGCGGTGGTCGCGTGCACGACCAGGGTGATGGCGGTGAGCACGGCCGTAAGGTATGCCAGCCGAACCGCGTCGCCTCCCAGGAGGTTGGCCGCTATGAAGGGAGTGGCCAGGCCGCCCAGCCCGAAGAAGAGGTTCAGCAGGTTCAGCACCGACCCGCGGCGCTCTTCGCTGATGTCGCTGACCAGGGCGTTGGCCGCCGTCACGATGGTCCCGCCGCCCAGTCCCAGCAGAAACAGGTAGAGCATGACGGTGTGGTAGCTGGTGGCGTTGGGCAGGGCGAACAGCGCGATCACGATCAGTGTCAGGCCCAGCAGCAGGCCCGTCTTCTTGCCCCGGTTGTCGATCAGGGGCCCGGCCGAAACCGAGGCGATGATCAGCCCGATGGCTTGCGCCAGGGCGATGTAGCCGTTCTGCTCCGGCGTCAGCTTGAAGCGCTCCGACAGGCTGGGCAGGATGGTGCCCAGCATGGCGGCGATCAAGCCGTAGACGAAGATTGCCAGGATGGCGGCGGCAATCAGCCGGGCGTTCGAGATCTTGGCTGGCATGGTGTTCCTCCGCAAGAAAGCCGCAGGCCGGACGCGCCGGGCGCTGCGGCTAACGATCTTATCAGAACCGTGGCGGGAATGAATCCTGGGGACACGCCTGCGCTCACCGCCGGTGGAACGTTCGAGGGACCCAGCCCGGAGTGTCCCCGGATTCGCGGCTAGAATCCTGGGGACACGCCTGCGCTCACCGCCGGTGCAACGTTCGAGGGACCCAGCCCGGAGTGTCCCCGGATTCGCGGCTAGAATCCTGGGGACACGCCTGCGCTCATCGCCGGTGGAACGTTCGAGGGACCCAGCCCGGAGTGTCCCCGGATCTTCAGCTACGAGAAGCGATACCGTTCCGTCTTCTCGTCCCAGTAGACCTTCTTGTTGTTGCGGTAGGACAGCGTGGCCAGGTGGCCGGGAATAGCCGCTATCTGGCCGACTGCGGCCGGCGCGATGGCCTGTGCCTTACCCAGGATGGCTTCGATCCAGTTCCGCACGTGGGCTTGCACGGAGTTGTTGTCGTTGCCCGGAATGTGGATGTTCAGTTCCTTGCGCGCTGCCACGTGCGCGGGAGCCTTTCCGCCGAATTTCTGGGGGTAGAAGTTCAGAATCTGCCGGTTCAGGACCTCGAGCAGGCCCTCGTTGCCCAGGAACTGCTCGCCGTAGCCGAAGTGGTCGTTGCCCAGGTAGCAACTGTAGTTGACGTGGAACTTGCCGGGGTACTCGTAGATGGCGCTCAAGGTGTCCGGCACCTCGCGGTCGTCGTCGGGGTCGGTCCAGCGGTAGATGCCCCCGGAGGCCATGCAGCTCAGCGGCACCGTCTTGCCGCAAACGAAGTTGGTGATGTCGGTCTGGTGCACCAGCAGATCGGTGGAAATGCCGCCCGAGTAGTCCCAATACAGGCGCCACTGGCGCCAGCGACGCCGATCGAAGGGGCGCTTGCGGGCGGAGCCGAGGAACTTGGCCCAGTCGGCGGTCTGCTCGCTCAAGTCGGGGGCGATGGAGTAGCGCCAGGCCGGATCGCTGGGCAGCGAGTTGCGGTACCAGAAGGCGCGCACGTAATGCACGTCGCCGATCATGCCCTGCTCGACCATCTCCTTGGCCTTGATGTACAGCGAGTTGCTGCGGTTCTGCGTGCCCACCTGCACCACTTTGCCGGCCTTCTCGGCCAGCCTCACGATCTCGGCACCCTCCTCGATGGTGTGCGCCAGGGGCTTCTCCACGTAGACGTGCTTGCCGGCTCTGAGCGCCGCGATGGTCATCAAGTGGTGCAGATGCTCGGGGGTGGTCACGAAGACGGCGTCCACCTCGGGATCCTGAAGCAGTTCCCGATAGTCCGCGAAGGTCTTGGGGGTCTTCTTCTCG
>CAZIRH010000111.1:0-12013 GCA_964541065.1 uncultured Solibacteraceae bacterium | reverse complement strand
AAACCCCATGCCGGCCTTCAGCTCGACCGTCTCCTTCTCCGTCTTCAGCCAGCCAGCCGTCACCGAGAACAGCGTCATTGTGCGCTATAAGAACCTCGTCTTCTGCTACTCCATCCTGAACGGCGAACTGCGCTGGTCGAACGAGCTCGGCCCTTTCATGTCGCGGCGCGACTCAAACTCCGACTGGCACCGCGACAGCCGCGAATCCTGGTCATAGGCCGTGTTGGTGTAGCTGGAACCCAGGTCGAGCGCCTTGCTGAACCAGTAGGCGGCGTCCAGCGACAGCCCGCGCCACCGCGGCGCCACCAGCGCCACCCGCCCGGCGTCGAAGTAGCCGCGCGAGCCATTCAGCACCCAGCGGATCTCGGCGTAGCGCGGATCCGGGCGGCGCTGGTTGATGCTGGCGGTGGTCTGTGGAACGCCCGGCACGGGGCGGGCGCGGTTCAGGTACCACATCAGCAGCAGCTTGTGCGAGCGGCTGCCCACGTACCCAAACTGGAGGTTCCAGCTTGTCCCCAACTGGGTCTGCCAACTGAGGTTGTACTGGTGCGAGTAGGCCGTGGCCAGCTCGGGGTCCAGCAGGTAGAGGTTCGGACGCGCCTCCGGTGGCGAGCCCGCCTGCGTCAGGGCGCCCAGCGGGTTCAACAGATCCGGCGCCGGCAGCATGAGCTTGTAGTTGCCGGGCGGGCTGAAGCGCACCTGCTGGAACGTCACGGGAAAGATCTGGCCGTAGTGGAGGCCGTAGGCCGCGCGCAGGATGCCGCGGCGCTGCCCCAAGCGCCAGGCCAAACCGAACAGCGGCGCCAGGTTGTTCAGGTCGCCATCGTAAGCGATCGTGTTCCGGCGGTTGACTTCCACAGGGCGTGTGGCCGGCTGGTAGCGAAGACCGTAGTTGAGGCCGAGGTTCGGGCGCACGCGCCAACTTCCGCCGGCGTAGTACTGCATCTCCCAGTTGCGGAAGCCCCGGTGCACGTTGCCGATCGAGATCAGATGCTGCGTAGGAGTGCCCAGCCGGAAGTTGGTGATCGAGTCCCGGCCGAAGTCGTTGCCGAAGCCGAAGTACCCGCGGTGGACGTCCGTCTCGGTGCCATTGAGCTGGCGGCGAAGCGCCTCGAAGCCGGCCGTCCAGGAATGGTCGGCGCGTAAATGGCGGAGCAGCGCGCCGTAGCGGAACAGGTTCTGCGCGCGGTCGATGGGGATCACCGCGCTCGGCCCCAAGGTTTCCAGCCCCGAGATCGCCACCATCGGACCGATGGCATTCTCCTCCGGCACGAGCAAGGAGCGCAGGCGGTCGAAACCCAGCGAGGCATCGAGCAGAGCGGCATCGGAGAACTGCCGGCTCCAGCTCAGGCGCGCCTGGTGCGAGCGCGTGGAGGTGTCCGGGTTCTGCCCGGCCACCAGTTGGAAGGCATCCACGTGCTGCCAGGTCAAGGCGTAACGCAGGCTCACGCGGTCCCGGTCGCCGCGCTGCTGGTCCAGGCGGGCGTCGAGGTTGTCGGTGTCGATACGCTGTGGCGAGTTGGTGTTGAGGGCACGCTCGTTGATGTCGGTGCGGTTGGGCAGTTGGCTGGGGTAGGCCCGCAGCCAGCGCTCAATCAGCGCGCGCACGGCGGGGTCGGCGGCCAGGGACGTGCGCTCGTCCGGTTTGGGCACCAGCACGTTGCCGTTGACGCTGCCGCGGGCCTTCTGCTGGCTGCCGTCCACCTGGAAGCGGGCCTGGCGCCACGGCGGCAGGGCCAGGCTGAAGCCGTAGTCGTTGGTGCGCGCGGGCTGAACGTCGCCCACCTGGAAGAACGACCGGGCGCTGAAGAGGCTGTTCGAGTGGGACTCGTAGAGGCTGCCGTGCCACGCCGCGGGCCCCAGCGCGGTGGCGTGAAGCGACGGGCCGGGCGAGTTGCCGAACTCGGCGCCGAAGTAGCCCCGCTCGGGCCGGAACTCCTCGATGATGGTGGCGGTGGTGCCCATCCGGACGTTGAGCTCCTTCAAGGCGTTGTTGTCCACCAGGTTGAACTGGATGTTCTCGTTGCGGCGGCTCTCGCCCGCCGCGGTATCGGTCAGGCCCAGCAGGTTCAGTTCGAGGCGCTTGCTCTGTGGCGCGGCGGCGGGCTCGGTCTCCGCGCGCGGTTGGGCGGTCACCGGCGCGCGCTCAGGCTTCTGCTGGGCGGCCAGGATCGCCCAGCAAGCTACCGCGCCAGCCGCACGCCGAAGAAGGCTCCGCATAAGAGGCCCAGGCAGTCCGCCGCAATATCACCGGCTTCGAACCCGCGACCGGGGATGAACTGCTGCAACCAGTCCAGCGCCACGCCCAGCACCAGCATGAGCAGCCAGGGACGAACGGCCGCGCGCCGGTTCTCCGCGCCCGCCACCGCCAGCACCGCCAGCACCGCGTAGGCCGCAAAATGCAGCAGCTTGTCGCTGATGCCCCCCACCAAGGCCAGCGGCGGCGAAGAGCCGGGCAGCAGAGACCCCACCACCAGCAGCACCAGCCCCGCCAGCCAGGCCCTTCGAAGCAGTCTGCGCACTCTCTTGGATAGCTTCAAAACTCTAGGTTACAATTCCCGTGTGGCGAATATGAAGCTGCCGAGTTTTGAAAGGCGCCCTGCAACGCCGTGGAGACTCGTCCTTTTCCTGTGCAGTTTCGCCGCCGTCAACGCCGCGGACTTCGTGCTCGTCAAGGGCGGCGTGCTGCGGCCGGGCAAGCCGCCCGTGCGGGTGGACGATTTCGAGATGCAGGTCCGTCCGGTCACCAACGCCGAGTACGCCGTGTTCGTGGCGGAAACCAAGCGTCCGGCGCCGCTGCACTTCGAGGGCGGGCGTTCCCCGGCGGGCCTCGAGAACCACCCGGTGATCTTCGTGAACCGGCATGACGCGGCGGCGTACATCACCTGGCGCAGCCAGAGGGAGAAGCGCGTCTACCGGCTGCCCACCTGGGCCGAATTCGAGTACGCGGCGCGCGGCGGCGACCCAGGGGCTACATACCCATGGGGCCAGGGGCCGCCGGAGGGCAGAGCCAACTACGACCCCCAGGGCGAGCGCAGCTTCGCCCAGTGGCGCCGGCACCTCCAGCCGGTGGGCAGTTACCCGCCCAACGGCTGGGGCCTCCACGACATGGCGGGCAACGTCTGGCAGATGGTCGATAGCTACCCCGATCCTGCCACCGCGCGGTACAAGTACCGCATCGAGTCGGCCACCGAGGAGGAGGGCGGGCTGGCCGGGGGATCGTGGGCGCGCAACGCGTACTACCTACGCTGCGGTGTGCGGGGCGGCGCTTCCTCCGGCATCCGGCACCCGGACATCGGGTTCCGGCTGGTGCGCGAACCGGCCGGCGCCACCCATTTCCACCGGCAGCCCCGGCGGCTCATAGCCGCGCCCGCGGGCGGCGGCGCCGTCTACTTGAGCTGGCAACTGCTGCCGGGCGACCCCGGCACCGGCTTCCATGTGTATCGGAGCGGGCGCCGGGATGCCGCGGGTGAGCGGGCGATCAGCGAGCCGGTGCGAGATTCGACCAACTACCTGGACCGCGATGCGCCTCCCGTGGAACGCCTCTACTACCGTGTGCGGGCCGTAGGTCCTGACGGCAAAGAGGGTCCGCCCTCGGAGTGGGCGGGGGTCGAGCCGAGCCGCGCGCGCAGCGGCCTCATCGCCGTCTTCGAACCCACCGCCAAGCAGGGAGGCGCGGCGCCGGTGTTCGGCGATCTCAACGGCGATGGCGTGCTGGAGGCCGTGCTCCGGCTGGACAACGGCATCCGGGAGATGTCGCGGGACCCCGGCGTGCCGGTCGAACTGGAGGCTTTCACCAGCTTCGGCCGCAGCCTGTGGCGCCGCCCGCTGGTGCGCCACGACCAGTGCTTCGGTAACGCCAACAACGTGCCCGTGGTGGTCTGGGACTTGAACGGCGACGGCAGGGCCGAAGTCCTCGTCCGGCTCCAGGAGCAGGACACGGTGTACCTGGCGGTGCTCGAGGGCATGACCGGTCGCGTGCTGCGCAAGACGCCCTGGACCAGGATGGTCTCCGACTTCTCCCGCTCTTCGACCCGCATCCACATGTCGGTGGCGTATCTCGACGGCAAGACGCCCGCCATCATCACCCAAACGGGCCTTTACGAGAACGAGGTCTTCGACGCCTACGACGCGCAGCTCCGCAAGCTGTGGACCCACCAGAGCTTCGGCGAAACCAACGGCAGCGGCTCGCACCACATCGATATCGCCGACGTGGACGGCGACGGGCGCGACGAGGTCTTCGACGGCACCACGGTGCTCAACCCGGACGGCACCGTGCGCTGGTCCATCTACCGCGCGCACCCGGACATCGTCGCCGTTAAGCACATCCTGCCGGGGGCCAAGGGACGGCAGGTGTACTACGCCGTCGAGAGCGGCGTG
Source organism: uncultured Solibacteraceae bacterium (assembly GCA_964541065.1). Lineage (GTDB taxonomy): Bacteria > Acidobacteriota > Terriglobia > Bryobacterales > Bryobacteraceae > VFZS01. The sequence goes on along the minus strand of CAZIRH010000111.1, from coordinate 7,633 downwards.
CACGCGGGCGCCTACGTGGTGGACGCCGCCACCGGCAAGATCGTGTGGAAGCTCAACCGCGAGGACGATCCCCGCTGGGTGCATGCGCATGTGGGCTGGGCTTCCGACATCTGGGAGGGCTCGCCGGGCATGGAAATGCTCACCAACCGCGACGGTCACGACGCCAAGGACCAGGTCCTGTTCTCGGCCACCGGCCGGATCCTCATGAATCCTTTCCCGCCGGGCTGGCGCCCCGTGAACTGGACGGGCGGGGCGGGGCGTGAGCTGGTCTCCGGCAACGGGCGGCAACTGGCGCGGTTCACCGGGACCGCGGTGGCGCCGCTGGCCGAGCCCGGCCCGAACGAGCTGGGCAGTGGCAGTTGTCCCATGGTGGCCGACCTGGCCGGGGACTACCGCGACGAGGTGGTCTGCTTCGGGCGCACCAAAGAAGATGCGCCGGCGATCTTCGTTTTCACCAACCTCCAGCCGATTACCAGGCGGGAGGTGACGCGCACGGCCAGCCGGGAGTACCGTTTGTGGATGGCGCGCAACATGGGCGGCGGCTACGCGTCCTACTTTGAATGGGAGCCATGACCGATCAGGAGCTGATGACCCGGGCCATCGCGTTGGCGCTGGCCAACGTGCGGACAGGCCGGGGCGGCCCCTTCGCCGCGCTGGTCGTCAGGAACGGCAGGATTGTGGCCCAGGGCACCAACTTGGTGACCTCGGCGAGCGACCCGACGGCGCACGCCGAGATAGTGGCCATCCGCAAGGCCTGCCGCAAGCTGGGCACCTTTCAGTTGACCGGCTGCGACATCTTCTCTACTTGCGAGCCTTGCCCCATGTGCATGGGGGCCATCTACTGGGCCCGGCCGGCGCGCGTGGTCTTTGCGGCCACGCGCAAGGACGCCGCCCGCGCCGGCTTCGACGACGCCCATATCTACCGGCAGCTTCGCCTGCCCCTCCGTGCGCGCAGCATTCGCATGGAGGAGTTGATGCGCGCCGAGGCGCGGGCGCCCTTCCGCGAGTGGCGGCGCAAGGCCGACCGGATCCACTACTGAGGCGGAGGCCGGTTTGACCCGGGCGGACCGCGGGGCGTATGTTGAAAGCAATGGAGGAGATCACGCTGCGAGTCGAGCGCTGCGAGGAATCGGGGTGGCTGGTCGCCACCTGGGACGCCCCCGATGGCGGTGGCATCACGACTCAAGGCAGGGACCTGCGCGAGCTCCAAGACCAGGTCACGGATGCGGTGCAGTGCCACTTCGATCCTGGCGAGGCCCCGCGGCGGATTCGCCTGCACTTTGTCAGCGATCCCGTCCTGGTCGCGGCGTGAAGCTGCCACGCGAGGTTTCCGGGACTGAGGCCGTCAGGGCATTCAAGCGGCTCGGCTATCGCTTGACCCAGCATGTTCCAGCAAGCCGCGATCAGCCTCGAGGAGTTTCTGTCAGCCCTGTGAGCGCTCTGGCATGATCGCCCGGTCGTCGCCCTTCTCTGTGGACTGGCAAACCTGCCGATCCAGCGCCCTGCTCCCGGTGAGATGCCGGCGCGCCAGGGCATCGCGCTCAGGAGGGTGCTGAAAGACGCCCGCTCCAGACCGCCTGCCAACGCGCGCGGCTTGGGAGGTGCTTCACTGTCAACGGGTCTGGTTCCGAGCCGCGACCGTCAGGGAGCGGTTCCGGGCGTTTTTCAGCACGCGCTCGGGCGCGGGGGCGGCCCTCAGAAGCCGATGCTGAGGCCGAACGAGGCCTCGCGCTGGCGCAACCGGCCGCCGAACTTCATCTCGTCCTCGAACTTCAGGTTGTAGGGCAGGCCGCCGATGTAGTCACGCACGTCCAGCCGCACCAGGGCGTGCTCGAAAAGCCTGAGCTTGATGCCGCCGCCGTAGTTGAAGCCGTAGTTGCGGCTGCTGCCGGTGGGCCACTCCGGGATGTCGGGCGCGCCGTACTGGTGCGCCTGCGCGCCGCCCGTGATGAAGGGCCGCCAGCGCTCGCCGCGGGGCATGAAGTAGATCAGGAAGTTGTAGAAGGCCTGCCGGAGGATGACCCGGTCCTCGGCCACCGTGGTGACGGTCGTGTCGCCTTCGGTCGTCCGCAATGTGGTGGTGAGCTTGGCCCGGCCGTAGAGGTAGCCGACCTCATGGCCGTAGTAGCCCTTGGTGTTGAGCGTGAGCCGGGCGCCGTAGGCGCTTCCCCCCTTGAGCTTCGTGTCGTCGTCTTTGTTGCCCTCCTCCGAGATGGAGCCCAGCGGCGTGGGATTGATGCGCCGATAGGCCCCCACGACCGAGATCTCGTGGGCCTGCGGCCGCGCGGCGGCGCAGACGACCAGGCAGAAGCAGGCAGCGAACAGTAGCTTCTTCATAGCGTCAGTGGTGCAGAGTTCCGGATTGACCGCCCAAACCTTCGATTGTACCTGCTCGCGCCCGCAGCAGCCAGTCTCGCGCAGCGTGCCCGACGAGGCTATACTTCCACATATGGACGACCGATCGCGAAAGTTGGTTTCCCAAATCGACAAAGTGTGCCGGCAGTTGGCTGACCCGCGGCGCGTGGCCAAGTACGCCCGCTACTTCGTCGAGGGCTTCGACGCCTACGGCGTCAACCACGAGGACCCAGTTTGGGAGGAGGAGAGGAGAGCCTGGTTCGCCGCCAACCAGGACCTCGGCCTGAGCGGCTTCCTCGAACTCGGCACTGCTCTGTTCGCCACCGGCAAGTATGAGCACGGGGCCCTGGCCATCTGGTTCCTTTCGCAGTTCCGCGACCGGCTCGGCGCCAGGGCGTTCGCCGGCATTGGCAAGTGGTTCGAGCGCGGCGTGCGCAATTGGGCCCACTCGGACGTCCTTTGCGGAGAGTTGTTGTCTCCGCGGCTGGAGAGCGGCGCCGTGCGGCTCCAGGCACTCGCAAGCTGGCGGAAATCCCCGCGCAAGTTCAAGCGGCGGGCCGTGCCCGTGTCCATGCTGGGGCTGCTGAAAACCAGCCCGGACTACCGCCCGCTGCTCGATTTCCTCCGCCCCCTTATGCTCGACCCAGAGAAAGTCGTGCACCAGGGCCTCGGATGGTTCCTCCGCGAGGCCTGGAAGAAGCAGCCCGGTCCGGTGGAGGCCTTCCTTTTAGAGTGGAAAGAAATCTCCCCGCGGCTGATCGTCCAGTGCGCCACCGAGAAGATGTCCGCGGCAGACAAGCAGCGGTTCCGCAGGAGCAGGGCGCCAGCGCGCTAGCGTCCTGTCTCGCAAATGGGTCGAGCGTCATGATTCAGACCCTGTTTGGCTCCGTGCCGGAGGAACCGACTCTTTTCGAGCGTCTGAAGAGCGGCATCCAGAAGACGCGCGCGGGGCTGGTGTCGCGCCTGGAAGACGTGCTGGCGGGCAAGAGAGAGATCGACGCGGGGCTGCTGGAGGAACTCGAGTACACGCTGATCGGCGCGGACATCGGGGTCGAGACCACGAGCGAGATTCTGGATCTCATCCGGCAGCGCGTGGACCGGAAGCAGTTGGGCGACGCCGCCGAGTTGCGGCAGTTGATCCGCGAGCACCTGGTGGAGGTGCTGCGCGCGCCCCAGCGGCCGGTGGTCGAGGTGAGCGCCCCGCCCGCGGTGGTGATGATCGTGGGGGTGAACGGGACGGGGAAAACCACCACCATCGGGAAGCTGGCGCACCGCTACAGGAGCGAGGGCCGCAGCGTGCTGCTGTGCGCGGCGGACACCTTCCGCGCCGCGGCCATCGAGCAGCTCGAGATTTGGGGCCAGCGCACGGGCGCGGAGGTGATCCGGCAGAAACCGGGGGCGGATCCGAGCGCCGTGCTCTACGACGCCCTCCAGGCGGGCCGCGCGCGCCGGGTGGACTACGTGATCACGGACACGGCGGGGCGGCTGCACACCAAGTCCAACCTCATGGCGGAACTGGAGAAAATGCGGCGCACGGCGGCGCGGCTGGTGCCGGGCGCGCCGCACGAGGTGCTGCTGGTGATGGATGCGACCACGGGCCAGAACGGGTTGGAGCAGGCGCGGCGCTTCACCGAGTCCGTGGGGGTGACCGGGCTGGTGCTGGCCAAGCTGGATGGCACGGCGAAGGGCGGCGTAGTGGTGCCCATCGCGCGGGAACTGAACCTGCCCATCCGCTACGTGGGAGTGGGCGAAAAGGCCGACGATCTGATACCATTCCAGCCGGAGAGGTTCGTGGCCTCCCTGTTTGAAGCATGACGGCGGACTACATGCGCGAGGCCCTGGAACTGGCGGGCCAGGGAGTGGGGCGCACCAGCCCGAATCCGGCGGTCGGCGCGGTGGTGGTGCGGGACCATCAGGTGGTGGGGCGCGGCTTCCACACCTACACCGGCCTCAAGCATGCGGAGATCGTGGCGCTGGAGGGCGCCGGCGCGCAGGCGCGGGGCGCGACGCTGTACGTGACGCTGGAACCCTGCGCGCACCAGGGGCGCACTCCGCCGTGCGTGGACGCCCTAATCGCCGCGGGCGTGAGCCGGGTGGTGGGCGCCCTCGAGGATCCGAATCCCCAGGTCGCGGGCGAGGGCTTCCGCCGCCTGCGGGAAGCGGGCGTGGCGGTCGAGGTGGCTTCCGCGTATGCGGCCGAGGCGGAGAAGCTGAACGCCGCCTACGTTCATTACATGCGGACGGGCCGGCCGCTCGTGACGCTCAAAGCGGCGCTCACCCTGGACGGCAAGATCGCCGCGCCGGAGGACAACCGCGGATGGATCACCGGCGAGCGGGCGCGCGCGCACGTGCAGCAGATGCGGCATCAATCGGACGCCATTGTGACGGGCATCGGGACGGTGCTGGCGGATGACTGCGAGCTCACGGACCGCACCGGGCTGGAACGCAGCCGGCCGCTGCTCAGGCTGGTGCTGGATTCGCAGTTGCGCCTGCCGGTGGCATCGCGCATGGTGTCGGGCGCGCGCGACGATCTGGTGGTGGTGGGCACATCGGCGGCGCCGCCCGAGCGGCGGCACGCGCTCGAGAAGCGCGGCGTGAAGCTGCTCATTCTGGACGGTTCCGGCGGCCGGACGGACCTCGACGGCGTGCTCCAGTATCTGGCCCGCGAGCGCTATCTCTCGCTGATGATTGAGGCGGGGAGCAAGGTGAACTGGGCGGCGCTGGAAGCCGGCATAGTGGACCGCATCTTCTTCTACTACGCGCCCAAGATCCTGGGCGGGCTGCAATCGCTTCCGGTGGCGGGCGGGGCGGGCCGCCGCAGCCGGCGCGAGGCGCTGCTGTTCCGCGACGTGGCGCTGCATGCCATCGCGCCGGACGAGTTCGCGGTCGAGGCCTACCTGGTCAAGGAAGGCTGAGGGATGTTCACCGGCATCATCGAGGAAGTGGGCGCGGTGGAGCGGCTCGAGGCGCGCGCAACGGGCGGGCGCCTCCGGGTGCGCTGCCGCGAGGTGCTCGCCGACTTGAAACCGGGCGCCAGCATCGCCGTGAACGGGGCCTGCCTGACGGTGGTGGAGGTCCGCGCCGACGGTTTCGCCGCCGACCTGGCGCCGGAGACGCTACGGCTCACCAACCTGGGCGAGCTGCGGCCGGGCGCGCTGGTGAACCTGGAGCGGGCGCTCACGCCGTCGGGGCGTCTGGACGGCCACCTGGTGCAGGGGCACATCGACGGCACCGGGGAACTGGTCGGGCTCGAGCCGCTGGGGAACGAGAACTGGTGGCTGCGGGTGCGGTGCCCGCGCGAGCTGAAGCGTTACCTCGTGCTGAAGGGCTCGCTCGCCATCGACGGCGTAAGCCTGACGGTGGCCGGATTCGAGGGGGACGTGCTCGCGGTGGCCGTGATCCCGCACACCTACCAGCGCACCAACCTGCACACGCGCCGCCCGGGCGAGCGCCTGAACCTGGAGTGCGACATCCTGGCCAAGTACGTCGAGAAGTTGCTCGCGCGGGGTGAGGGCGCGGCTCTGACGGAAGAGAAACTGCGGGCCCTGGGCTACTGAGCCAGTTCCTCGACGATCTCGGCGGCCGCTCGGCGGGCCTCTTCGAACCGGCCTTTCTCGAAGCTGATGGCGCCCACGCGCGGGTGCCCGCCGCCGCCGTAGCGCTCGCAGATGCTGGCCAGGTTGTGCCTCAACCCGACGGGCGCCCAGGGATTCGATCCCACCGACACCTTGGTGCGGAAACTGGAAAGGCTCACCGAGACAGTGTAGAGCGCGTCGGGGAACAGGCAGTAGGGGATGAACTTGTTGTAGCCCTCCAGGTCGCAGTCCACCAGGTCGAAGAACACCACGCCGCGGTCGGCCACGGCGCGCTCGCGGATGAGGTCGATGGATTCCAGGTGGCGCTGGTAGAGCGGCTTCCAGACTTGCTGGACGGCGGGCTCCCGCACGATGTCCGCGAGCTGGCGGCGCTGCATCCAGCGGATGATCTGGTGCACCAGCTCGGAACCCTGGACGCCCTCGATGATGGTCATCAGTTGCATGGCGGGAGCGGCCAGCTCGACCGCGGCCCGGGCGTCGGGGTACTGGGCTCCGTCGATGATCTCGGCCCAGGCCACCAGTTCGGTCAGGTCGGGCGCCTGGAAACCCCAGCTTTCGCGGGTCACGGTGGCAATGTAATTCGTACAGGAGCGGAAGTTGGGGTCGTACATCTTCTTGGGGCTGCGCTCCTGCTCGAAATGGTCCTGATCTTCAGGCTGCAAGAAGGCGCTCTGGTGATGGTCGAACCACCAGGTCACGCGCGGGTCCGGAGAGTACTTGAAATCGACGATGGCGTTCTCATCGCCGTCGAACATGCCTTCCTCGAACAGGTCGGAAGCCTTGTGGGCCAGGCCGGTGAAGGCGAACTCGGCGTGTGGGTAGAACTTGTCCTGAAGGAAGCGGCAGAAGTAGGCTGCGGCGGCGGCGCCGTCAAAGCAGTGGTCGTGGTAGAGCACGCGTACCCGCATAGGGCAAAGCTCTTCAGATTGCCTCAAAACGGGTGCCGGTTGCAACTAATTGTTGCATAATGGGCCAGAATGAGTGTGACGGGGCAGGTGTTAGCCGTAGATCTGGGGGGTACCAAGACCGCGGTGGCGGTGGTGGACTCCGAGGGGGGCGTGTGGGGCAGGCAGAAGGCGCCGGCGGCCAGGGCCGGCGTGGAGGCCTCGCTGGCGCAGGTGTCCGAGCTGGCCGGGGCGGCGCTGCGGGCCGCCTCGCTGAGCTGGGAGCAGGTTGCGGTGGTGGGGGTGTGCGTGCCCGGCATCTACTTCGCAGAGACGGGTGAGGCCTGGGCGCCCAACCTGTGGGGCTGGGATGAGGTTCCCCTGCGCCACGGGCTGGAGCAGGCTCTGCCCGTGCCGGTGGCTATTGACAACGACCGGGCGGCCTACGTGCTCGGCGAGGCCTGGCTGGGGGTGGCCCGCGGGCTGACAGACGTGGTGTTCCTGGCCATCGGGACCGGGATCGGCGCCGGGATCATCGCCGGGGGGCAGCTTGTGCGGGGCGCCGCGGGCATCGCGGGGGCGGTGGGCTGGTTCGCCCTCGATCCGCGCGGGAACAAGCAGGTGTACCGGGAGACGGGGTGCTTCGAGGCGGAGGCCGCGGGACCGGCGGTGGTGCGGCGCGCCACGGCGGCTGGGCTGCGGGGCCTCTCGGCCGAGACGGTGGCGGCCCGGGCCCGGCTGGGCGACCGGACCGCCCGCGCGGTGATCGACGAGACCGCCGCCTGGCTGGGGATGGGC
>CAZIRH010000110.1:0-12021 GCA_964541065.1 uncultured Solibacteraceae bacterium | reverse complement strand
CAGCATGCCCGCGGGTACGATGATATTGTTGTTCCGGATGGCGTCCACCACCTTGGTGAGCGGCAAGCCGTAACTGTTCAGCTTTGCGGGTTCCACCAGGACGTGGTATTCCGAGGGGCGCCCGCCTACGATGCGGGTCTCGGCGACGCCCGGCAGCCGGTACAGCCGCGGCGCGATGTCGTAGTAAGCGAGGTCCCACAACTCCGAGGTGCTCTTGGTGGGCGAGGTGATGCTGAAGCCCACCATCGGGAACACCGAGAACGTCAGGCGGTTGATGTAGAACCGTGCGGCGGGCGGCAGCGAGGGGATGATCTGCGAGATGCGCCCTTGCACCAGGTGCAGCGCGTTCAGGATGTCCACGTCCCAGCGGAAGAAGGCGCTGATCTCCGTCGAGCCTCGCGCCGTCACCGAGCGCACGTCGGTGATTCCCGGCACCAGCCGGATCGCCTCTTCGAGCGGACGGGTCACCGAGAGCATCTGCACGTTCACCGGCGCGATGCCGTTATCCACCAGAATGACAATGCGGGGGAAGTCGGTCTGCGGAAAGATGGCGATGGGAAGCTGGAACAGAAAGACCGCGCCGGCCAGCGCGAAGCTCAGGACAATCAGGACCAGCGCCCGGCCGTGCGCCTCGATGAAATCTCCGAGGCGCGCCGTCATGGCTTGGATTCCTCCCAGCGCACCTCGGTTCCGTCGGGCATGCCGTAGCCGCCTTCGACCACCACCACTTCGCCCGCGCTCAGTCCGCTCTTGATCTGCACTTTGCCGTCGAATACCTCGCCGGTCTCGACTTCCCGCTGGTGCGCGATCCGCTTGGCGTCCACTACCAGGACCGTACCTTTCGGCGTGCCCTCGACGAACTGGACGGCCGGCAGCGGCACGACCAGGCTGTGCGGCTGGACTCCGGTCTGGATGGTGAGCTTCCCGAAGGCGCCACCGCGGAGATTCTTCGGGTTCGGAATCTCGCACCACACCTCGACGGTGCGCCGGGCCGGATCCACCGCCTTGTTCACCACCGAGACCCGCCCCTGGAAAGCGGTTCCCGGGGAATCCACCCCGGCGAATGAGCAGTTTTGGCCATTCCGCACCGCCGCCGCCTGGGCCTCGGGGACCTGGGCCTGCGCCACGACCACCGAGAGATCCATGATGGTGAACAGTGGCGCGTCCGGCCGGGCCATATCCCCGGGATACATGAACTGCTCGGTCACCGTGCCCGCGAACGGGCTGCGCAACTCGGCGAAACCGACCTGGGCCTCGACCGAAGCCAGCCGCGCCTGGGCCTGCTCCAAGCGGCTTTGCGCGATACGCACGTCCCGCTCCCGCGATTGGTTCTCGAGCAGTTCCAGAGTTCTCCTCGCCACGTCGTAGTCGGTCTTGGCCCTGGAGAAGTCGGTCTGGCTGATCAGCAGGTCGCGGCTCGGGATCGCTCCTTCCTTGAAGAGTTGCTGCCGGCGCTCGTGGATCTTCTGCGCCTGGTTGAGAGCGGCTTCGGCGGTGGCAAGCTGGCCGCGCGCCCGCTCAACGTCGGTGGGCAGTGTGCCCGCCGCCATCTTCTCCAGGGTGACGCGGGCATCGGTCACCGCCGCGGCGGCCTCGGCGCGTTGCGCCAGCAAGTCGCGGTTCTCCAGCGCCGCCAGCACCTGCCCGGCGGTCACGTTGTCCCCCTTGCGTGCCCGCAGCTCGCGGATGGGGGCGGTGATCCGCGCCGCGATGTTGGCCTGCTCGCGCGGGTAAACCGTGGCGGGCGCCGACACCGCCAGCGGGACGTTGGCGGTCTCCACCCGCGCCACCTTCACCGCGACTACCGGTTTGGCTTCGGGCTCCTGCTTGGACCCGCAGCCGGCCAGTACAAGAAGAATCGTCAGGACAAGAGCAATTCTCATGATCCGGCGGCAACCTCCAGATCTGCCCGGGCGTTCAGGTAGTTCGCCACGGCGGTGTAATGATTGATGCGCGCTTGCGTGAGCTGGTTTTGCGCGGCGACCACATCGAGGGCGGTGCCCTCACCCCCTTCGTAGCGCACCCGGCTCAATCGCAGGTTCTCCTCGGAAAGCTTGACCTGCGACTGCGTGAACTCGAGCTGGGCGTAGATCAGCTTCACGCGCGCGGCCGCGGTCTGGTAGTCCCGCGAGAAATTCCGGGCGGTGATCTCCCGCGTGGTTTCCACCTGCCGCGTCCGCAACTGGAACTGGCGCGCCTGGCTGCGGGTCTTCAGCCAGTCGAAAACCGGGATGTTCAGGTTGACAAACGCGGCGTACCCGCGCTCGCGCATGCTCCAGCGCAGGGAATCCAAACCGTACTGAAACACGAAACTGGCCTGCGGGAACAGCTCGGCGCGGGCCCGCCGCGCATCGGCCTGAAATCCCCGGCGCTGCGCCTCCAGCAGGTTGAATTCCAGCCGCCGCATGAACGGCTCCGATGCGGGTGCGGGTCGCTCCGGCGGCGGCAGCGGCTGCTCCAGGACCTCCGCGACCGAGAGAGGGTCAGCCACTTCGCGCGTCCAGAACGAAGCCAGCGCGTGGTTGGCAATTTGGGCTTCCAGTTCCGCCGCGCGCTGCGCCTGTTCCAGGAACGCCACCTGCGAGGAGGCCTTGACCAGATCGGCCTGCGCCGCTTCGCCGTTCTCGAACAGCAGCCGTGTGCGCTTCTCGAAGCTGCGCGCCTCCGCCAGCGCCTCCTGGTTTACCACGACCAGGCGGCGGGCCAGCAGCAGTTGATAGAAAGCCGCCGTGACCGCGCGCTTCAGGTCGCGCTCGGTGAGACGCAGGTTGACCGCGGCGGCGTCCCGGTCCGCCCGCGCGCGCGCCAGCGCCGCGCGCACCCGGCCCGACGTGTCAAGCTCCTGAACCGCCGTCAACTGCGAGGTGTACTCGCGGATCCCATTCAGCGCGACGAAACTGAACTCGTCGCGGCTGTCGCGCCGGGGACTGTTGTAAGTGTAGCCGTTGCCGTACTGCACCTGCGGCAGGAACCCGGCGCGCGCCTGCGTCAGGCCGTAGCTCGCAACCTCGCTTTCCTGCCGGGCCACCGTGACCGCCGACTGCGCCCCCAGCGCCAGTCGGATGCAATCACTCAGGGTGAGAGTTTTGGGAGCCGTCTGACCCGTGACAGGCAGCGCGGTCAGCGCGGCAAGAAGAACACCAATTGGACTGCGCATGATAGCCCCAAACCTTGAGAGAAGATCTGGCGATTCGCCGCTGAGAAGGACCTGAAAGCACGGCGAAGCGCCCCGCCCGCCCCAGGCGGCTCTCGCGCTCACTGCCCCACTACCAGCAGCATGAAGCTGTCAGGCACCGCAGACGGACGAGGACGCGGCTGTTGCGGCGTTGCGGCGGGCGCCGGGCCAAACTGCGCGGTAGGCAAGTAGATCTTGTGCGTCTTTGGATCAATAGTCATGGTGCGCGCGCCGCGCTGCGTTTGCACAGTCTCAACCACCTCGTACTTGCCCGAGACTTCCCGCACCACCGTCAGCGTCCCCTCGCCGTTCGAGCTGAACGCCAGTCCGCGTCCCGCGTCGAACCCAGCGCCGTCGGTGCCTTGGCCGATGGGGACGGAGGCGACGACCTGCCCGGAGTCCGGCTCGGACACAACCATCACCTTGTTCGCGCAGACCGAGAAGAGGCGCCGGTGCTTGATGTCCAGGGCCAGCCCCGACGGCTCTTCGCAGCCTGTGAGCGAGTAACGCTTGGTGACCGCCAGCTTGCCGGTGTCGATCTCCGCAACCTCGTGCGTGTCTTCGATGTTGACGTAGACCCTGCCCTTCCCGTCGCTGACCGCGAACTCCGGCTTGCCGCCGAGCGGGATGGTGGCCGCCACCTTCCCGGTTCCGGCCTCGATCGCCGTCGCATCATTCGATCGCCCGTTGAAGGCGAATACGCGATCGGACGGGGCGTCGTAGACAATGGCGTCAGGATTCTGGCCCGTTGGTGCCTGGCCCAGAACCTGCAACGTCTTGAGATCGAAGATCGTGACGTTGTTTGACCGCCCGTTGCTGGTGTACCCGCGGTTGAGCTTTGGCGCAACCGCAATCCCGTGCACGCCCGGGGTGTCCGGAATCTCTCCGACGACTTTTTCGCTGTCTGCATCCACGACGAACACGCGCGTGGCGTGGGAGACGTACAGACGCCGGGCGGCACTATCCATGGTCACGTAGTCCCAGCCGCCCTCGCCGCCAATTTGGATTTTGCCGAGCACGTGGTAGCTGTTGGCCGCGGCCATGAGTGTAGCAGCGGTCAAGAACAGGAAATGTGCAGTGGCCTTCATGTTTGACCTCCCAAGTTCTTGTCAAGCTGCCGCCACAGCGCCGACAGCGGGTGCAGCGTCACCACGGTCGCTTCCCCGGCGCAAGCTTCGGTCGGAATGTCACAGTTGTTACCTGCCGCTGATTCATAGGCGCATGCAGCTAGCGTACTGTCTCGCAAATTGGTTGACAATCGGAACCGTCGCAGCCGACAGGCTGGGTACCCTCTGGGTGCCTGTCCCACGCGGCAGCATTGTCCAGGTGTTTGCGAGACAGCACACTAGCGTACTACAGAACCGGTCCCAGTGGGGTGAGTCTCCTGACTTGCCGAACGACTCTTTGCGCAGCACCTCACCGGGCCGCCACGAACTTCACGCAAACCGGTGTGCCCACCTCCAGCATCTGCGCGGTCGGTGTCAGCGGGCCGATCTGCGGGTCAATGCGAAAGACGACCAGCGTGTTCCGGGGGCGCGGCTCAACCGCGGGGCCGGAGTGCGGCGCGCGAGCCGGTGGCTTTGCGTAGAATGCAGGGGTGGACCGGGAGATCCAAACATGAGAACTGGGCTGAAGCGACGCGATTTCTCGAAGCTGATGGCGGGGTCCCCGCTGGCTGCGGTGGCGGCGGCCGCCGCGGGAATCAAGCCTGCGGACCTGCCGAATCTGACGATCAAGGAAGTGAAAGCCTACGTCACGGACCGGGGGCGTCTGGCTTCGGTGGTGACCGAAAGCGGCCTGGAGGGGAACTACACGCTGGGCACGCGCTACTGGCACCCGGACTGGAACAACGAGGGTTGGGTCGAGTTTGCCAAGCGGGTGCTGGTGGGGAAGAATGCCCTGGACCGGCCGCAGTTCACCTCGCAGTGGGTGCCGGCGCGGAGGCGGCGGGGGCAGAGCTCGTACGCCTCGGCCATCGACAACTGCCTGTGGGACATCGCGGGGAAGGCGGTGGGGCTGCCGGTGTACCGGCTGCTGGGAGCCTACCGGGACCGAGTGCTGGCCTACGCCAGCTCGCAGCACCACAAGACGGTGGACCAGTTCGTGCAGGAGGTCCTCAAGTGCCAGGCCGAAGGCTTCAAGGCCTACAAGATCCATCCGCCGTCCGTGCCGCCTTACGGGGGCAGCGACTACAAGCTGGACATGGAGGTGTGCAAGGCGGTGCGCCGGGCGGTGGGGGAGGAGTTTCTGCTGCTGATGGACCCGGTGGGCGTGTACTCGCGCTATGAGGCGATGCAGGTGGGCCGGCTGATGGACGAACTGCGATTCGTGGCCTACGAGGACCCGCTCCCGACCACGGACATCGACGGGTATGTGGAACTGTGCCGGGCGCTGGACGTGCCGATCCACGCCGGGGAGTTCATCTTCTCGATCTACGACTACGGCGAGTACATCCGGCGGGGCGCGGTGGACGTGGTGCGGTTCATCGTGGACAACGTCGGGGGGATCACGGGGGGGATGAAGATCGCCGCGCTGGCCGAGTGCTTCGGGCTGGAGTGCGCGCCGCACAACTGGGGGGACGCGCTGGACCACGCGGTGCATTTCCACTGCGAGCTGGCCATGCCGAACAACGTGTTCTTCGAGATGACGGTGCCGCAGGGAACGTCCGACCGGCCTTGGGTGAAGGACCGCATCCGGATTGCGAGCGACGGGTACGTGTACGCGCCGGCGAAGCCGGGGCTGGGCTACGAGCTCGACCGCGGGGCGCTGGAGAACCTGACGAAGCGGGTGGAGCGGTGAAGGGGGGAAACAGGCGGGCGGTCTCCGGGATTGTCTGACGGGTTCAGAGCTTCAGCCCCCGGGCGGGTTGGCCGCGGAGGAGGAAGGTCTTTGGGAAACGGCCGTGGCCGCAGATCTTGAAGGAGCCGAAATCCTTGTACCACGGGCCGTCCGGGGCCTCCGGCTCGGATTCGCGCCACACCTTGAGTCGGAAGACATCCTGGGCGGTGATCTGGTGCTCGCGGAGCCGGTCGAAGAGATGATCGCGAAGGGCGGGCGGCAGGTTGGTCCACTGGATTCTGGGCATTATTCGCCGAAGGTCATGCGGGCCAGTTCGGCCTTGAGGCGCTGCTGCTCGCTGGGGTCGGTGGCGCGCACTAGTTGGTCGGCCAAGGCGAAGAAGCGCTCCTTCTCGCGGCGGCGGGCTTCGACACCAGCCTCGATCAGTTCCACCAAGACCTGGTTGGCGCTGGTACGGCGGGACTTGGCCGACTGCCGGACCTGGCGGGCGAGGCGCGGGGGCAGGGAGACGCTCTGGCGCAGTGCCCGGCTCTTGCTAGTCATGAGGGCATTGTACACCAATGTGCACCACGATGCTGCAGCGGGCACGTCACCGCTCCAACCGAGGGCTGAGGGCCACGGGGCGGAACCGCGAGGCATGTGGCAAGTGGCCGGCCGGGACCGCATCCGGATTGCGAGCGACGGGTACGTGTACGCGCCGGCCAAGCCGGGGCTGGGCTACGAGCTCGACCGCGGGGTGCTGGAGAACCTGACGAAGCGGGTGGAGCGGTGAAGGGCCGGGGGCGGCAGTCGTCAACTCAGAAGGGTGTGCGCCAGCGGAGGTCCTCAAAGCGGGCGTAGTCGCGGTCGGTGGTGATCCACTCGCAGCCGGACTCGATGGCGAGAGCCGCCAACCACGCGTCCGGGACCAAGTTTCCGGAAGCCTGCGTCTTGCGGCAGAGGGCACAGAAGATCTCCCAGTGCCGCTGGCCGGGCTGAATGACCTGGCAGTGGGGCTGCGCCAAGAGGATCGCGCCGAACGCCAGCACGTCCTCCAGACGACTCGGCCGGGCGAAAATGCGTGAATGGGTGGCGATTCGCACCAGCGAACTCAAGACCTGGGGCGACATTCCGTAGGCCGCCTCACCGTTCACCACAGACCGCAGCCAGTCGTGGTGGGCGGCGTGATTGGCACAGTCGCTGCGAAAGGCGTAGAGCAGGACGTTGACGTCGGGGAGAATCATCTCCGCCCCTCCATCAAGTCCAACAGGGCGGCGCTGTCGTTCAGATCGACGCCAGGGAGCGTGCCACCAGCGGCCCGGCACACCGGGAGCTGGACTGGGGGTCGGCGGTGCGCGGGCCGCGCCTGCGCCAGCACCAGACGGAGACCCTCTTCCATCAGCGCGGTAAGGGTATGGCCCCGTCGCCGTGCCTCGCGCCTGGCCTGGTCCAGCAGGGCGTCCGGGAGGCGAACAGTGGTTCTCATATGCCTAGACATATCAGGTCTGCATCCCGATGTCAAGCGGACGCGCCGGAGAAGGTGTGAAAAAATCCTGGGGACACGCCTGCGCTCATCCCCAGGTGCCTGGTTTGACGCACCCAGCCCGGAGTGTGCCCGGATTTTTTCACACCTTCCTGTCCGCCTCTAGAACGTTAGGGAGATGGTGGCGTCGATCTGATGGCGCTGGGTGCGGGTCGAGAAGGCATTGAAGGTGTCGGCCATCCAGCGCGTGTAGCGCACTTGCGGGACCACGCGCACTCCCACGGGATCGATCAGTTGCACCCCTAGGCCGGCGACGAGGCCGCGCACGCTGCGGTGGGCCGGCGTAGCCGAGGTGATCTCGCAACAGGTGTTCGTGCCAGAGTTGTCCGTAGTATCGATCGAGGTCCGGATGTGGCCGATCGAGCGGAGGGCGGCGCCACCTTCGGCAAACCAACGGGGGCCGGGGTCGTGCCGGCTTTTGGCGTAGTAACGCACGGTCACCGGGAAGTCGGTGAGCTTGGCGTGTGTGTCCTCGTGCGTGGTGGTGATCTTAGTGGTGGTGGTTCCCACGATTACCGTCGTGGTCCTCTGGTATCCGATTCGCCGGAACAGCACGGAGGCGGCCACGGCGAAATGGTCCGTGACGGCCACCTGGGCCACGCCGCCCCATCCGACGCGCTTAGAGGCGCCCGTAGTATCGTGCCCGGTGCTCACCGCCGGGCTGGTGGTGGAGGTGAACAGACTGCGTTGCGGCACCAGGCGGAGGCCCAGAACGCTGAGGGTTGCGCCGACGGAGGCACGGCGGACATAGCCGCCGGGCTCCCGCACGGCCGGAGCAGAAGAGGACGACGGGGGCTGGCCCTGCGGAGGCTGGCCCTGGGCACAGAGGATGCCGCCGGAGAAGAACACGAGGAGAACACACGCTTTTGCCTGCATGAGCCTGAAAGTTAGATCTTACACGACGCGAGGGCGGGCGTGCGCGGGTACGCTGCAAGGCAAAAGGCAAACAGAGCAGAGGGGACCGCTGCCTACTCGATGACGCGGCGGTGGCGGATGTGGTCGATGATGACGTCGCGGAGCAGCTTGCCGGTGTCGGTGAAGGCCAGCCCAGTGGTTCCCAACTGGGTGGTCTGGTTGACGGCGACGAAGTCGCTGACCGCCAGGGTGTACTCGCGTGCGGGGTCGATGGCGCGCCCGGCGGTGACGCGCTCGGGGAGCTGAGCGCCCTTGAGGCGGCCCACGACCACCGTGTTGTCGAAGGGCATGACGTTCCAGACGTCACGGGCCTGAAGCGGGCCGGCCCGCAAGCGGTCGCGGATACCGCCAAGGTTCATGAAGGCGAGGTCGGCGCCGGTGGCCTCGCGCATGGCCGCCTCGATCAGCGCTTTGAGGTTGAGCGCGGCCACCTCGCGGCGGGCCTCGCCGATGGGGACGTTGACGATCCTGGCGACGCGGGCCTCCCAGCGGGCCACCTGCGCGGCGACGTCCCTGGCGGGGGGAGTGGTCTTGGACTCGATGGGGATGCGCTTCCAGGTCCACGAGGCGATCCTGCGGGCGGGCAGGTCAAGCTTGAGGTCGAGCCGGCCCAGCTCGCGGCCGTAGCTGGCGGCGCGGACGAGCACGCGGCCGTCCTGTTCGCGGGCGGACTCCAGGGCGCCGTGGACGTGGCCGGCGATGATGACGCCCAAGTCGGGCACGCTGCGCAGCAGCTCGGGCTGCTCGGCCAACTCGAGGTGCGCCAGCACGACGATGAGGTCGGCCTGAGGGCGCAGCTCGGCGGCGTATTTGCGCACGGCGTCGATGGGCGGGAGCGCACGCCAGGGCCCCATGCGCTCGGGGGTGGCGTAGCTCAGGAGGCTGCCCATGATGGCTCCGATCACGGCCACGCGGATGCCCTTGACGTTGCGGATAACGTAGGCGCGGCCGGTCAATAAGCGCCCCTGGGGATCGACTACGTTGGCCGAGACGATGGGGAAGCGCGCAGCCCGGAGGTACTTGGGGATCAGCGGCCAGCCGTAGTCGAACTCGTGGTTGCCAAGGGTGGCGGCGTCGTAGCCGAAGCGGTTCGCGATCTCGAAAATGGGCAGGCCGCGGTAGAGCGTAGAGACGGGGCTGCCCTGCACGAAGTCGCCCGCATCCACCAGCAGGCAGGCCTCGGCAGCGGCGCGCTCGCGCCGGATCACGGTGGCCAAATGAGCGAAGCCGCCGCGGCCCTCCGGATCCGGGGTGAGGCGCGCATGCAGGTCATTGGTGTGCAGGATGGTGAGGGAGCGGAGGGTTTCCGCGGCCGGCGCCAGCAGGGCCAGCAGCAGAACAAGGCCGAACAGACGACGCAGACGGGGCATCCTATTCAGAATACCCGGTGCGCAACTGGCCAGCCACTGTCTACGGCGCATCGGGCCTCCGTGATCCAGGCCCCAGCAAGTGCAGGGGCAGCACCTTGCCAGTGCGCGTCACCAGAGGGTCCTGGTGGACGACCTCGACCGCCGCGGCGTTGCGCCAGATGCGCAAGACCGTGGTGCCGCTCTCCAGTCGCCGCAGCTCGCTCAGGAAGCAGTTTCTGACGGCCTCGAGGGAAAGCAGGGGCACGCGCTGGCTGACGCGCAAGACGACGCGCGCCTGATCAGGCGCGTCCTCTTCGACGAGTTGATAGTCCAGAGGACCGCCGCCGAAGCGGGCCGGCAGTACGCTCTCGAGGATGGCGAGCACGTCGGCGCCGGCCAGGGTCACGCTGTGCCCGGTGAGCTTGCCGTAGCTGAAGATGTCGCGGATCTGGGTGGTGAAGCCGGCGCGGCTGAAGGTGCAGTCGCAAGTGGCGGGGGCCAGGACGCCGGCGTCGTCCATCTCGACGTTGATGAGGAGGAGGCCGGCCGAGGGCAGCAGGGTGGTGAACAGCAGCGAGTCCACTTCGAGTTCGGACAGAGGGGCGGTGCGACGGTAGCCGATGACGGCGACCGAGTCGTGAAACAGGTGCACCGAGTTGCCGGTCCGCATCTGGCGGCAAGCGACGCCGATGAGCCCGAGCTCGTTGATCGCGTAACGGGTGAACACCTCCGCGCCGGTGGCCTCGATGACGTGGCGCTTGGCGTCGGTGACAGTCTCGCCGCCCACCAGGAAGAGGGTGCCGTGGAGGTCGAGGCCGTGGTCGGCGGCGGCCGCGGCCACGCGCACCGCCGGGCTGGTGTGGCAGTTCACGGAGCAGCCCAGGCCCTGCTGCCGCCGTGCCGCGATCCACTCGGCGACGGGACGGAAATCGTTGGGCGGCAGGAAAGTGGGGAAGGGGACCTGCTCGCCGAGGAGGCGCGCCATGGCGACCAGGGCCTGGGTCGTCAGCCGGTAGTGTGAGGAATCGAGCAGGCTGGAATAAGTCGAGAACCACTTTTCCAGGGGGTAGCCGAGCCGTGAGTAGGTGATGGGAGCCAAGAAGCCGTCGCCTGCAGGCAGAATGGGCTTGAGCTGGATGCGGCGCACGCTGGCCAGCCCGAATTCGAGTATGTCCAGGGCGCGGTAGGCCTCCTTGTAGACCCGCTGCGGCGTGCTTGTGGCGATGCTGGTCCCGCCGCTGCGGCTGCCGCCGCTGGAGGTCTCGATGCCGCCCTCGACGAGAGGGTTGCGGAAGCTCTTAGGGTTGGCCAGGATCTCGCGGCCGGACCGGACAATGGGCCGCTTGCCCTTGAACTCGTCGTGGGCGAGCCAGACGCCCTGGCGGTGGAGAGCGGCCAGGGTGGGCTCCAGGCCGTCGCGGTGCACCGCCGCGGCCAGATCGTCGTAGCGGCACCCGGCCAGTTGGAACAACTGGTGGTAGGGGTTGGCGGGGTTCGAGAAGATGGCGCGCTGGGCCAGTTCCAGGAAGTGCCGCGCGCGGTTTTCCATTTGGTGGTGGATGGTGCCGTGCGGGTCGCTGAGCCGCGGGGCCCGCAACAGGGAGTACAGCCCGGAGGCCATGCGGGTGTAGTATCCGAGCTTGCTTAGAAGACCCATTTGAGCGCCAATTGTACTTGCCGTGAGGTCGTGCTGGTTTCGGCGATACGGCCGGCGGTGCCCAGGCGGGCGAGCGTGCTGTCGAACAGGGCGAGGCCGGAAGGGGGCTTGAAGTTGGGGTGATTGGCGAGGTTGAAGGTCTCCAGGCGCAGGCGCAGGCTGTGGCGATCGGTTTGCCACAAGGCCTTGTGAAAAGCGGCATCGAGGGAGACCAGGCCGGGCCCAGTGAGCGTCCCGCGTCCCAGGGTGCCCAGGAAGCCGGCCTCGGGCAGGCCGAAGGCCAGCGGATCGAAGTACTGCGCAGGGTCGCCGAGAATGATGCGGTCACCCGGCCGGGCGATGAAGTCGGGGCGCTGTCCATTGTCCGCCCGGCTGGGCAGCAGGCGCGCGCGGTCGAAACCGACGGAGGGCGCGAACGGGTGCCCGGTGTGCAGCCTGGCCAGGGCATGGATCTCCCACCCTGCCAGCAGACGCCCGGCGGCGCTGGGGGGCCCGGCAGGCAGGCGGAAGGACAGGCTGGCGCTGAGGACGTGACGCAGGTCGAAGTCCGAGGGCCCGCGGTTCTGGCGGTAGTTGAAGACGGTGGGCACGTCGTCGCTGGTAT
>CAZIRH010000109.1:6505-12035 GCA_964541065.1 uncultured Solibacteraceae bacterium | reverse complement strand
TGGGCCCGGACGGCAAGCCCACCGAGGACAGCCTGGTGGGCTGGCGGGCGGCCGCCGTGCCCGGCACGGTGAAGGGGTTGGAGTACGCCGCGAAGAAGTACGGGCGCAAACCGTGGGCCGAGCTGGTAGCGCCGGCCATCGAGCTGGCCTCGAAGGGCTTCCCCGTTTCCTGGGGCCTGGCGCAGGGCCTCCGGTCATCGCGCCTGCTGAGGCGGTTCCCCGAATCGAAGCGCATTTTCCTCAGGGATGGCGCATTCTACGAGCCGGGCGAGCGGCTCCTTCAGCCGGAGCTGGCCAGCACGCTGAGGCGCATCGCGGCCTTGGGAGCACGGGATTTCTACGAAGGCGAGACCGCGCGAAAGCTGGTCGCGGCCGTCCAAGCCCACGGCGGCCTGTGGACGGCGGCCGATCTGGCGGGCTGTGCCGTGGTCGAGCGCAGACCGCTCACCGGGCGCTACCGCGGCTACCACATCATCAGCGCGCCGCCGCCCAGCTCGGGCGGCGTGGGCGTTCTGGAGATGCTGGGAATGCTCGCGGGCACGGGCTACGAGAAGCCGGGCGCGGGCTCGGCCGCCGCTATCCACTACGTGGCCGAGGTGATGCGCCGCTACTACGCCGATCGCGCCGCGTACCTGGGCGATCCGGATTTCGTGCGTGTGCCGGTGGCGGGGTTGCTGAACCCGGCGTATCTGGCACGGCGCCGCCAGAGCATCGAGCCGGGGCGGGCCACGCCCAGCACGCGGATCGGCGCGGGGAAGCCGCCGGCCGAGGAGAGTTCCGAAACCACGCACTATTCGATCGTGGATGCCGCAGGCAACGCCGTGGCCGTGACCTACACGCTGAACGGCGGCTACGGCAGCGGCGTGACGGTCCCCGGCCTGGGCTTCCTGCTCAACAACGAGATGGACGATTTCGCCGCCAAGCCCGGCGCGCCGAACTACTATGGGCTCATTCAGGGTGAACCGAACGCCATCGCGCCGCGCAAGCGGCCGCTATCGTCGATGACGCCCACCATCGTGCTCAAGGACGGCAAGCTCCACCTGGTGTTGGGCTCGCCGGGCGGGCCGCGCATCATCAGCACGGTCTTGCAGGTGCTCCTGAACGCGCTCGACTTCGGCATGGAAATCCAGGACGCCGTGGACTGGCCGCGCATCCACCACCAGTGGCTGCCGGACAAGCTCTTCCTGGAGCGCGGGTTCTCGCCGGACACGGTGGCCCTGCTCGCGGCGCGCGGGCACCTGGTCGAGTCCGTGCGCTCGATCGGCGAGGTGGCGGCCATCCTGGTTGCGGAGGGACGGCTCGAAGGCGCGGCCGATGCCCGCACCGAAGGCAAGGCCGCGGGGTACTGAGGTCGCATGGAACACGCCATTTCCACTCACCTGTTCGCCAATCACCGCCTGACCACCGCCTTGCTGGAGCGGATCTGGTGCGCGGGCATCACCTCCGTCGAGTTCTTCTGCGCGCGGCAGCACCTGGACTACACCAACCGGGCGCAGCTTGCCGAGCTGCGGGCCTGGTTCTGCGATTCCGAGCTGAAGCTGTTCTCGATGCACGGTCCCATCTTCACCGATGACGTGTGGGGCCGCTCCGGCCCGCACGCCATCATCAACATCACCGAGCCGGTCAAGTCCCGGCGCATCGAGATGGTGGACGAGATCAAGCGGGCCATCGAGGTGATGGAGTTCGTGCCCTTCCGCTATCTCGTCCAGCACGTGGGCATGCTGGATGAGGAATTCGACGAGAGCCGGCTGGAGGCTGCCTTCTGTTCCCTGGACGAGTTGAGCGTCTTTGCGCGCCAGCGCGGCGTCGAGATCCTGCTCGAGAACATCCCCAACCGCTTCTCCAGCGCCGAGCGCCTGGCCTATCTGCTGGAAGCCACCCACCTGAACCTGGACCTGTGCTTCGATGTGGGTCACGCCCACATGATGGAGGGCATCGAGACGGCCTTCGCCATCATGCAGAACCGCATCCGCTCGATCCACCTGCACGATAACGACGGCCACACGGACTCGCACCAGTTCCCGCTGGTGGCTCCGGGCGGCACGGTGGATTGGGCCAGGACCATGGAGTTGCTGCGCTCGCACGGCGACCAGTACCCGCTCATGCTCGAGCTGCGGGAGGACCCGGAGCGCAAGCACCCACTCGAGGCGGTCAAGCAGATTTTCGAGCGGCTGGAGAGCATGTAGTATGGCGACGCCAGAGCAGCCCCCGCGCATCACCGTGGCGGAAGCCCCACGCTACGAAGGCCAGCGGGTCGAGATCCCCGGCTGGCTGTACAACCTGCGCAGCTCCGGCAAGGTGGTGTTTCCGCTGCTGCGGGACGGCGCGGGCATCATCCAGTGTGTGGCGGTGAAGTCCCAGCTCCCGGAGGAGGTGTTCCAGGCCGTCAAGGGCCTGACCCAGGAGTCCTCGCTCATCGTGACCGGGCGGATCCGGGCCGAGCCGCGCGCCCCGGGCGGCTACGAGCTGGATGTCGAGGGCGTAGAAGTCGTTTCGCGCGTGCCGGAGAGCGAGCCTTACCCCATCACTCCCAAGGAACATGGCACCGAGTTCCTGATGGACCGGCGGCACCTGTGGCTGCGCAGCCGCCGCCAGCACGCCATCCTGCGGGTGCGGCACGAGGTGGTGCGCGCCATGCGGGACTACTTCGACTCGCACGGCTTCACCCTGGTCGATACGCCCATCTTCACCCCGGCGGCCTGCGAGGGCACCACCAGCCTCTTCGAGGTCAGCTACTTCGAGGACGAGAAGGTGTTCCTCACGCAGTCCGGGCAGCTTTACAACGAGGCCACGGCCATGGCCTTCGGCAAGGTGTACTGCTTCGGCCCCACCTTCCGCGCGGAGCGTTCGAAGACTCGCCGGCACCTGACCGAGTTCTGGATGGTCGAGCCGGAGATGGCCTACGCCACGCTGGAGGACGTCAAGCAGGTGGCCGAGGAGCTGATCGTCTTCATAGTGGGCCGGGTGCTGGAGAACCGCCGCACAGAGCTGGCCGTGCTGGAGCGGGACGTCTCGAAGCTGGAGGCGGTCCGGGCGCCGTTCCCGCGCATCAGCTACGACGAAGCAGTCGAGATCGTGCGGCGCAAGGGCAGCGAGATCGCCTGGGGCGGCGACTTCGGCGGGACCGACGAAACCCTCCTGAGCGAGGAATTCGACCGTCCGGTGATGGTGGACCGCTACCCCACGGCGATCAAGGCCTTCTACATGCAGCCCGCCCCGGAGCGGCCAGAGGTGGCCCTGGGCGTGGACGTGCTGGCGCCGGAAGGCTACGGCGAGATCGTGGGAGGCGGGCAGCGCATCCACGATCTGGACTTGCTGCTACAGCGCCTCGCCGAGCACCACCTGACCAAAGAAGCCTTCGATTGGTACATCGACCTGCGCAAGTTCGGCACGGTGCCCCATGGCGGCTTCGGCATGGGCGTCGAGCGCACGGTGGCCTGGTTGTGCGGGCTGGAGCACATCCGGGAGACCATCGCCTTCCCGCGCATGCTCTACCGCACGCGGCCCTGACCTATGCGGCAGTCCACTATTGCGGTGATCGGAGCGCCGCTGGACCTGGGCTCCGGGCGGCGAGGCGTGGACATGGGGCCTTCCGCCATCCGCCTGGCCGGCCTGGGGCCGCGGCTGGAGACACTGGGGTACCGCGTTCGGGACTGGGGCAACCTCGAGGTCGAGCAGCCGGAGCGCATCTCCCCGGGCCCGCAGCACGCGCGCTACCTGCCCCAGATCGCGCAGATGGCGGCGCGACTGGCAGCCAACGTGGCCCAGGCGGCGGCTCGCCGCCAGATGCCGCTGGTGCTGGGCGGCGACCACTCGGTGGCCATCGGTTCCGTCTCCGGGATGGCGCAGCTTTTCCGCGGCAGGAAGAAGCCGATCGGCCTACTGTGGCTGGATGCGCATCCCGACATGAACACGCCCGAGACCTCGCCGAGCGGGAACGTGCACGGGATGCCGCTGGCCTGCCTGATCGGGATCGGGCCACGCAAGCTCACCCACCTCTGCGGGCACGCGCCCCAGGTCGAGCCCCAGCGCGTGGCCATGGTGGGCCTGCGCGACGTGGACCAGCTCGAGAAGCCGCACGTGCGCTCCTCCGGCGTGCGGGCCTTCACCATGCGGGACATCGACGAGCGGGGCCTGCGCGCCGTGATGGAGGATGCCCTGGCCATCGTCTCGGCAGGCACCGCGGGGTTTCACGTCTCGTTCGACATGGACGTCGTGGACCCCCAGCAGGCGCCCGGTGTCGGAACTCCGGTGCGCGGGGGCCTGAGCTACCGCGAGGCGCACCTGGCCATGGAGATGATTTGCGATACCCGCGGCATGACCTCGCTGGACGTCGTCGAGGTCAACCCGGTGATCGACGAAGCCAACCGCACGGCCATCCTGGCGGTCGAGCTGGTGATGTCCGCCCTGGGGAAGCGAATCCTATGAAGAAGAAACTGCGGGTGGCCGTCCTTTACGGCGGCCGCAGCGGGGAGCACGAGATTTCGATCCGTTCGGCCCGCTCGATCATGGCGGCCATGGACCCGGCCCGCTACGTCATCCTGCCGTTCTTCATCACCAAGGGCGGCCGCTGGAAGCCGCACGCGATCCGGCCCGAGCCGCGCGCCAACCCGGGCATCGACGTGGTCTTCCCCGTCCTGCACGGCACCTTTGGCGAGGATGGGACGGTGCAAGGGCTGCTCGAACTGGCCGGTCTGCCCTACGTCGGCGCGGGCGTGCTGGGCTCCGCCGCCTCGATGGACAAGGAAGTCATGAAGCGCCTGTGCCTGGAGCGCGGCCTGCCCGTGGTCGAGTACCTGGTGCTGGAGCGTGCCCGGCTGTCCGTGAAGGTCGTCGAGGAGCGCTTCTCGTACGCTGTGTTCGTGAAGCCGGCCAACTTAGGCTCCTCCGTCGGCATCACTAAGGCCAGGAGCCGCGCGGCGCTCCAGCGGGCCTTGCGGCTGGCGGCCACTTACGACACCAAGGTGATCGTCGAGCGCTCCATCGAGGGGAGGGAACTGGAGTGCGCGGTGTTGGGCAACCAGGATGCGCAGGCTTCGCTGCCCTGCGAGATCTTTCCCTCGCGCGAGTTCTACGACTACGAGGACAAGTACCTCCTCAACCGCGCCCGGACCGTCGTGCCGGCGGAGCTGACGCCCGCCCAGACCGAGGAGATCCGCGGGCTGGCGGTGGCCTGCTGCCAGGCGTGCCAGTGCGAAGGCATGGCGCGGGTGGACTTTCTGCTCGAGGCCGCCACCGGGCGCATCTACATCAACGAGATCAACACCATCCCGGGCTTCACCTCCATCAGTATGTTCCCGAAGATGTGGGAAGCCACCGGCCTCCCCTACCCCCGGCTCATCGACCGCCTGATCGAGCTCGCCCTCGCCCGCCACGCGGCCCGCCGCCAGACGCGCTACAGGCTGTAGGGCGGGCCTGTTTCGCGCCAAGCGGTCAGGCTTCTTCGCGTTCTTGGCGAGACCTTGGCGGCCTTTGCGCGAACCTCTTCTTCGCGCGCCAAGCTCGCCAAGATCGCGCAAAGCACGCCAGG
>CAZIRH010000109.1:2954-6405 GCA_964541065.1 uncultured Solibacteraceae bacterium | reverse complement strand
CCTCTTCTTCGCGCGCCAAGCTCGCCAAGATCGCGCAAAGCACGCCAGGCAAACCGAGAAGGTCAAGCCGTCAGGTTTCTTCGCGTTCTTGGCGAGATCTTGGCGGCCTTTACGCGAACCTCTTCTTCGCGCGCCAAGCTCGCCAAGATCGCGCAAAGCACGCCAGGCAAACCAAGAAGGCCAAGCAGTCAGGTTTCTTCGCGTTCTTGGCGAGACCTTGGCGGCCTTTGCGCGAACCTCTTCAGCGCGCCAGGCACCCCAGGCCGGCGCCGGGCTCCCTGGCGGAAGCTAGTGGGAGTCGAACCCACCTGCGCCGCGTGACGCGCCGCACACCGGATTTGAAGCCCGTGCCCAGCACCGGCCAAGACTAGCTTCCAGACCGATTCTAGCATCCCTGGCCGTCCGGGCCGCCTCGAATCAAAAGAAGGGTCGGCCCTTGACACCACCGGGTGGTATAATCCTCCCAGCAGCAAGCCGCGCGCCTGCTGTTGTTGTGGATTGTGAAATCTAGGGGGTCGTTCCGAAATGAGAACAAGAGCTGCAATCACTGTTCTGCTCCTGTGCCTGCTCGCCTCGCTGGCGCTGGCCCAGGAGTTTCGCGCCACCATTGCGGGTCACGTCTATGACGCCAGTGGTGCCGCCGTCCCCAACGCGAAGATCCAGGCCGTCAACGTCGCCACCAAGGAGACGACCGCGGCCACCAGCGACACCTCCGGCTCGTACACCATCCCGCTCCTGCGTCCCGGCAACTACACGGTGACCGTAACCGCGGCCGGGTTCAAGCAGTACGTCCGTGAGAACGTCGTTCTGGAAGTCAGCAGAGTCGCTGGCATCGACGTCAGCCTGGAAGTCGGCGCCGTGACCGAATCCGTCGAGGTGGTCGCGGAAGCGGCCATGCTCGAAACCCAGACCGCCTCCCGCGGCGGCGTGGTCACCAGACAGCAGGTGGCCGAAATGCCCCTGAATGCGCGGAACCCGTTCATGCTGGGGGTCATGATGCCCGGCGTCACCTTCCGCGGCGCGGCCATCTGGCAGCGCCCCTTCGATAACGGCGCCATCGCCCAATGGTCCGTCAACGGCAGCCGCGATTCCTCCACCGAGTTCATGCTCGACGGCGCCTCCAACAACGGCCAGATGGGCGGCAACAACATCGCCTACGTGCCCATCGTGGATGCCGTGCAAGAGTTCGTCATGCAGATGAACCTCTACAACGCCGAGTACGGCCACACCGGCGGCGGCATCATGAACGTGGTGCTCAAGAGCGGCACCAACACGTTTCACGGCGCCGGCTGGGAATTCATGCGCCGCACCGCCCTGGACGCCAACACCTTCCAGAACAATGCCATTGTCGCTTCGGCCAGCAACCCCAAAGGCGGCGCGCCGAGGCCCAATCACTACCTCGACCAGTACGGCTTCCAGCTCGAAGGCCCGGTCTACCTCCCGAAGCTTCTGAAGAAAGATGGGCGCGTCCAGCTCTTCTACCTGGGCAGCTTCGAGAACTACCGCGAGGGAACTCCCAACCCGCTCAATGTCTCCTGGCCCGAGCCGGAGATGCGCCAGGGCGACTTCTCCAAGATGGTCAACGCCAGCGGCCTGCCGATCACCATCTACAACCCCTTCGACTACACGCTGGACGCGAGCAACAACCCGGTTCGCAAGCCGTTCCCGGGCAACATCATCCCTTCGAGCATGATCCATCCCATCGCGGCCGCGGTCACCAAGTACATGCCGCTGCCCAACCGGACGGCGCCTGCCGGTTTCCGCTATTCCACCAGCAACCTTGCCATCCCCAATTACTTCGACGTGGACCACTTCTACAACCTGATCCTCAAGTTCGACTGGAACTTTGGCGACAAGCACCGCGCTTTCTTCCGCCACGCATCCAACGACCGCACCGAGGACCGCGCGGTCAACGGCGTCGATAACAAGCCCGGCACCGATGGCCAGCAGCCCTTCCAGCGCATCAACGACGCCTATGTGGCAGACTGGGTCGCCACTCTTACCCCGACCTTCGTCGTCAACGTTCGCGGGTCTCACAACCGCTTCATCGAAAAGGGCTACGGCCGCGCCAATGAGGGCTTCGACGTCAGTTCGTTCGGCTTGCCCAAATCCCTCATCAGTCAGCTTCCCAGCCCCATTTACTTCGGCATCTGGGCTTTTGCCAACTACAACACTTTGGGCCGCAGCCAGAGCAACAACTTCACCAACACCTACCAGCTCTCTGCCAACGCCACCAAGATCTCGGGCAGCCACGCCCTGAAGGGCGGCGTGGACATTCGCCAGATCAACTACTTGATCCAGAACACCGGCAACATCCTGTACTTCAACGGCACCACCGCCTTCACGCAGAAGAACTGGAACCAGAGTGACGCCAGCAGTGGGGACGGCTACGCGACCTTCCTGCTCGGAATCCCCGAGGGTTCCTCCAACTACCCGCTCTTCCCGTGGTGGCAGAACTGGTACATCGCTCCGTACTTCCAGGACGACTGGAAGTTCAGCCGCCGCCTCACCCTCAACCTCGGTATCCGCCTCGACTTCAACACCTCGCCGCACGAAAAGTGGAACCGCATGAACGGCCCCTTCGACCCAAGCGTGAAGAGCGCTCTGGCGCCTCAGTTCTCGGCCAGCGCTCTGGCTCTGTACCCGCAATTGGCCAACCTCATGGGCAGCCTGACCTTCGCCGGCGTCGGCAGCATTCCTTCCACGCCGGCCCAATTCAACAAGAACAACTGGCAGCCTCGCGCTGGTTTCGCCTACCAATGGACGCCGAAACTGGTCATGCGCGGCGGCGTGGGTCTTTACTACTCCAACCCGCCCAACGACTCCTACCAGACCGCCGGCTTCACCACCAGCACCACGATGGTCAACTCGAACGACGGCGGCCGCACGCCCATCGCCAACCTGTTGTCCAATCCCTACCCGAACGGCATCAGCGTTCCGACCGGCTCATCCCTCGGTTCGCTGACCTTCGCAGGAAGAAACAACAACTGGTTCGACTCCGGCAAGTTGACTCCGCGCGTCTGGTCCTTTTCTTACGGCTTCCAGTATCAGACCACCAAGAGCTCCACGCTCGAGTGGACCTACGTGGGCAGCCGCAGCCAGAACCTGAGCAGCGAGAAGGCCTACAACATCCCGACCCTGGCCTTCCGCAAGCTGTGCAACATCCAGGAAGGCGGCAGCCCCACCTATTGTGACGCGATGGTCCCGAATCCCTTCCAGGGAATCCCTGCCTTCGTCGGCACCACTGACTACACTGCCGGTACGGTCTCGCGCTTCCGGATGAACCGGCGGTTCCCGCAGTTCAGCGGCAACCTGCTTCAGCAGGGCCGCAACGATTCCCAGATCTGGTACAACGCCCTTCAGCTCACCTACAACCTGCGGGTCAGCGGCGGCCTCAACCTGATGACCAACTACAACCTCTCGAAGGAAGTCGAGTTGTGGGGCTACAACG
>CAZIRH010000109.1:0-2854 GCA_964541065.1 uncultured Solibacteraceae bacterium | reverse complement strand
AACCTGATGACCAACTACAACCTCTCGAAGGAAGTCGAGTTGTGGGGCTACAACGATGCCTACAACAACGTCCAGCAGCGGGGCCTCTACCTGAACGACCGCACCCACGTCTTCAAGCTGACGGGCATCTATGAGCTGCCCTTCGGCCAGGGCAAGCGTTGGGGCGCCGGCAGCAACGCCGTCGTCAAGAGGCTCATCTCCGGCTGGCAGATGACCAGCTACTACACCAACCAGTCCGGGGAGCCTTCGAACCTGCCTGGCAACGTGATCCAGTTGAAGGATCCCAGGACTCCGGGCGGCGGCTGGAACGGCGAGCCCGACTGGAAGGCCT
Source organism: uncultured Solibacteraceae bacterium (assembly GCA_964541065.1). GTDB lineage: Bacteria > Acidobacteriota > Terriglobia > Bryobacterales > Bryobacteraceae > VFZS01. The sequence goes on along the minus strand of CAZIRH010000109.1, from coordinate 2,523 downwards.
ATCAGCCCCGCATCTGGAATCCCTGCGTCCTGCGCCTGTATAACGATGGCCACACCGAGCCGGCGTCCTACAGCCTGGCGAAAGGTTGCGGCACCGACACCGCCAACTACGCCTGGCTGCAAACCGCCAGCTACGCTCCGCGGTACACCCCGCAACGCTCGGGCCAGATCCGCAGGCACCACGCTTTCTTCTGGGACGCCTCGATCAGCAAGATGACGAGGATCACCGAGCGGATCAGCGCACAGTTCGGCTTCGAGGCGTTCAACCTGGCGAACCACAACTTCTTCGGCCGGGATCAGGTCAACACCGACCCCACCAACCCGCTGTTCGGCAGCATCACGCCGGCCACGGTATCAACGCAGAACATCCTGCCGCGCCAGATCCAGGTACGCATGAAAGTGATGTGGTAGGGACCGCTCAGCCCAGTCAACCGCAGAAGGGGGGCGCCTGCGGGCGCCCCCTTTCTTTTTCGCTCAGCCTCCGCCGAGGCCCAACTCCCCCGCCCGCCCCTGCATGGCCCGCGCGCAGAAGTCGATGTGCTCGTCCAGCTCCACGCCCAGCGCCGCGGCGCCGCTCACGATGTCCTCGCGGTTCACCGAGCGCGCGAAGGCCTTATCCTTCATCTTCTTGCGCACCGAGCGGGCGTCCACCTCGACCAGGCTGCGGTTCGGCTTCACCAGAGCCACCGCGATGATGAAGCCGGCCAGCTCGTCGCAGGCGAACAGCGTCTTCTCGAGCCGCGAGTCGCGCGACACGCCGCTGTAGCTCGCGTGCGAGAGCACCGCCCGGCGGATCTCCTCGCTCACCCCGCGCTCGGCCAGGATCGGCTCACCTTTCAGCGGATGATCCGGCGCTTCGGGATGGATCTCCCAGTCGAAGTCGTGCAGCAAGGCCGTCACCGACCATTTGGTCTCGTCCTCGCCGAACTTGCGCGCATACGCCGCCACGCACCCCTCGACCGCCAGCGCATGCTTTCTCAGGTTCTCCGTTCTGGTGAACTCGCACAGAATGTCCCACGCTTGTTGTCGGTCCATAGATGCCTGATTCTCCCGCCTGGCTCCTTCAGTAGATGTCCAGATCGCGCCCGGAGACGACCTTTCCTTTATACCCCCGGCGGAGCTCGTTCAGCAGTTCCTCCTCGGTCGAGGTCCAGAGCAGTTGGTGGTACAGGATGAGCAGGCCGGGCTTGGCTTTGGTCGCCACCTCGGCCAGGCCGGACGAGGAGGTGTGGAATTCCGAGTGGTACTTCTGCCAGGCGGGCTCGCGTTTGGCGAAACCCGCCTGGGAGTAAACCTCGTGAATCAGCACGTCACAACCGTTGCAGGCCGCGATCACGCTTTCCGAGGGCGTGGTGTCGCCGGAGATGACGATGCTGCGGCCGGGGGTCTGGAAGCGGTAGCCGTAAGCATGGCGCCACGAGCCGTGCTGCACGGGGAAGGCGGTCACCACCACGCGGTCGTCCTTGTAGATCCCGCCCGGCTCGACCTCGTGAGCGTTGACCTGGAAGCCGGTCTGGTTGGCGGGCTCGGAGCCGTCCAGGCGCACCATGATGTCCTCTTTGTAGGCCATGACGATGTGGTCGGTCATCTCCTTGAGACCGGGCGGGCCGTAAACCTCGAGCGGCTCTTTGCGTCCCAAGACCCAGGGAGTGAAAACCAGGTCCGCGTAGCCGGCGGTGTGGTCCGAGTGCAAGTGTGTGACGAAGGCGCGGCGCAGGTTGGGAACGGCCAGGCCGGGCACGCCTTTGCGGCGGGCGGCCTCAGCGCGGCGAACAACGCCGGGGCCGAAGTCCACCAGGTATGGCACATCGTTGACCACGATGGCGACGCAGGGGCCGGAGCGGTCGGGGTCGGCGTTGGGCGTGCCCGTGCCGAGTAGGACGATCTGCGTGCGCGGGGGGGCAGAAGGTTGCGCCAGCCCCGCGGCCGTGGCAGCCAGCAGCAACGCGCCCGCCCGGATCCTGCTCATGGCTAACAGGGTACCAAGGGCAAGCTGCACAGCCGGGCAGCCCAGGAGAGGCTAGCCGTAGGGTTGGACCTGGGGGATCGCCACAGCCGCTACTGCGTGTTGAGCGAGCGGGGTGAGGTAATGATCGAAGACACGCTGCCGACGACGAAGACGGGTCTGAACCGGTTGTTCGAGAGGATGCCGCCGAGCCGGGTGGTCCTGGAGGTGGGCGCCTACCTGGGGTTGCAGCCGCAGCGGCGAGAGTCTGGGGCCAGTCAACCGCAATTGGGGATCAGCAAAGAAGGGGGCCGCGATGTGCGTCGGCTGCTGGTACAAGCCGCCCACTGCCTGCTGCGGCGACGGGCGCCGGACAGCGATCTGCGGCGCGGGGGCTTAAAGAGGATGCAGCGTGGCGGCAAGCATGCCAAGCCTTGGCTGGCAGGCTCCGCCTGCCGGGCCGGCTGCCGCCGGCCAAGAAAAAAGACCTTGACCCGGGCCGGCCTTCTCATGGAAGCCGCGACCGGGTGCCCCCTGGGCGGGGGGCGGCTTTTTCCACGGGCTGCTAGTATTACTCCG
>CAZIRH010000108.1:0-12039 GCA_964541065.1 uncultured Solibacteraceae bacterium | reverse complement strand
GAGCGGCAGGCCCAGGCCATCATCGAGCTGCAACTCCAGCGCCTCACCGGCATGGAGCAGCAGAAGATCCGCGAGGAGCTGGTCGAGATCCAGAAGCGCATCGCCGAGTACCTGGAGATCCTGGGCTCGGAGAAGCTCCTGCGCCACGTCATAGTCAGAGAACTGCGCGAGGCGCAGAAGGACTACGGCGACCAGCGCCGCACCCAGATCGTGGATGATCCGGGCGACATCCGGCTGGAGGACCTGGTGGCGGTGGAGGACGTGGCCGTCACCGTGACCAACGGCGGGTACCTGAAGCGGACGGCGGTGGACAGCTACCGGCGGCAGGCCCGGGGCGGCAAAGGCCGCATCGGCATGGGCACCCGCACGGAGGACTTTGTCGAGTACCTCATCGTGGCCTCGACGCACAGCTACCTGCTCATCTTCACCAGCAAGGGCCGCGTCTACTGGCTGAAGATCTACGAGATCCCCGACGCCGGCACGACGGGGCGCGGCAAGCACATCTCGAACCTGATCGCCCTCCAGCCGGACGAAGCCATTCGCGCTTTCCTCTCGGTCCGCGAGTTCGTGCCGGGCGCCTACATCGTGATGGTCACCCGGAAGGGCGTGATCAAGAAGTCCGAGCTGACGGACTTCGACAACCCCATCTCGCGCGGCATCATCGCCCTGGCCCTGGACGAAGGCGACGAGCTGATCGCCGCCCGCCTCACCAACGGCAGCAAGTGGATCTTCCTGGGCTCCCGCGAGGGCAAGGCCATCCGTTTTGTGGAGACGCACGTGCGCCCCATGGGCCGCCAGGCGCGGGGCGTGCGGGCCATGACGCTGGCCGAGACCGACTACCTGGTGGGCATGGAGGCGGTGGACGAGCAGGGGCTCATTCTGACGATTTCCGAACTGGGCTTCGGCAAGCGCACGGCGCTGGGGAACTACCGCCTCACGGCCCGCGGCGCCAAGGGGGTCATCAACATGAAGACCACCTCGCGCACGGGCAAGGTGGTGGCCATCATGGAGGTCAGGGAGGACTCCGAGTTGATGATCATCACCAAGGACGGCAAGCTCATCCGCATCGAAGCCGGCCACATCCGCCAGGCGGGCCGCTCCACGCAAGGGGTGCGCCTGGTGCGGATGGACGAAGGGGACCGCGTGGCGGCCGCCTCGGTGATTCCGGCAGAGGAAGTCGTCGAAGGCAACGGCGCCAACGGCCAGGGTGCGCTGCCGCTGGGCGAGCCGGAGCGCCCGGTATAATTACTGTATGGGGCTTTTGGTCGAACTGGGTACCCCTGCTGCGCCGCTGGACACAGCCGCGCTCCAGGAGAAAGAGCGGACGCTGATGGCGATCCTCCGGGGGCTGGGCCGGGTCATCGTGGCCTACTCGGGGGGCACAGATTCGGCGTACCTGGCCTGGGCCGCCCATCGCGTGCTGGGCGAGAATGCCCTGGCGGTGACCGCCGTTTCCGCGTCGCTGCCCGACTCCCACAGGCGCGATGCGGAGGCCTTTGCGCGGCAGTACGGTTTGCAGCACGAGTACCTGGAAACCCGGGAGTTCGAGAACCCGCGCTTTGTCGAGAACGGTCCGGATCGCTGCTTCCACTGCAAGGACGAGTTCTTCACGCGCCTGGAGGAGGTGGCCCGGACGCGCGGGTTTCGGCACATCCTTTACGGGGTCAACGTGGACGATCTGGGCGACTACCGCCCGGGGCAGAAGGCCGCCACGCTGCACGGGGTGCGGGCACCGCTGATGGAGGCGGGCCTCAAGAAGGCCGAGATTCGGGAGCTGTCGCGGCTGGCCGGGCTCGCCACTTGGGACCGCCCGGCGGCGGCCTGCCTGAGCTCGCGCATCCCTTATGGGACGCCGGTGACGGTCGAGCGGGTGAAGACCATCGAGGCGGGCGAGGAGGCGGTGCGCGCGCTGGGCTTCCGGCAGTTCCGCGTGCGCTTCCATGGGGAGCTGGTGCGCCTCGAGATCGCGCCCGAGGAGCTGCCGCGCGCGCTCGATCCCACGATGGCCGCCCGCTTCGTCGAGATCTTCAAGCCGCTGGGCTTCCACTACGTCACGCTCGACCTGGAGGGTTACCGCCAGGGGGCGCTGAACGAGGCGCTCAACCTGAAGCGCGAGTAGCGGCTGGCACGTAGTTTCAGGACCCAGAGCTCCGGATTGACGGAGCGGCCCAGACAGCATATCCTGGTTCCGGCCCCATGAAGGTCGCCGCCTTCCTCCGTCCCGCGCCGCACATCCCGCTCCGCTCCGATGAGGAGATCCGCCGGCTGTATCCGAGGTACCGCTGGCGGATCCTGGAAGCGACCTTCATCGGTTACGCCACGTTCTACTTCGTGCGCAACAACCTGCCGGTGGTCTCCAAGGAGATGGGAGAGGCGCTGGGCTACACCAAGGGGCAGATCGGCGACATGATCGCCATGACGGCGATCGCCTACGGCGTCGGTAAGTTCGTGATGGGCGCCTGGTCGGACCGGAGCAATCCGCGCTACTTCATGCCGCTGGGTCTTCTGCTCACGGCGCTGTGCAACTGCCTGTTCGGCGGGATGAGCAGCTATCCGGTGCACCTGGCGTTGTGGACGCTCAACGGGCTGGTGCAGGGCATGGGCTGGCCGCCGTGCGGCAGGTCGCTCGGTCACTGGTACAGCGTGCGGGAGCGCGGGACGGTGTTCGCGTTCTGGAACATCGCGCACAACGTGGGCGGCGGTTTGACGGGCCTCATCGCCGCCTACAGCACGGCGTGGCTGGGATGGCGCTACGCCTTCTTCGTGCCGAGCGCCCTGGCGGTGCTGTCTGCGGTGTACCTGCTCCTGCGGCTGAGGGACACGCCGCAGTCGGTCGGGCTGCCCCCGGTGGAGGAGTACAAGCAGGAGTTGCCGGCGGAAGGGGTTGGGGAGCGCGAGCGGGAACTGGGCACCCGGGACCTGCTGGTGAACTACATCCTGACAAACAAGTACCTGTGGCTGTTCGCCGCCGCCAACTTTTTCGTCTACATCGCGCGATACAGCCTGCTGGACTGGGGACCGACGTATCTCAAAGAGGTCAAGGGCGCCAGCCTGGAGGGCGGCGGCTACAGCACGGCGGTGTTCGAGTTCGCGGGCATCTTCAGCACAATGCTGATGGGCTGGCTGTCGGACAAGGCCGGCGGGCGCCGCGGCATGGTCAGCCTGCTGTGTATGCTGCCGGTGTTCGGGGGTTTCGCCGGCATCCTGGGTACGCCTCCCGGGATGCTTTGGCTGGACCTGGCGCTGTTCGCGGTCATCGGCTTCTTCGTCTACCCGCCGGTCATGCTGCTCGGCGTGACGGGGCTTGACTTCACGTCGAAAAAGGCGGTCGGGGCGGGCGCCGGCTTCATCGGCCTGTTTGGATATCTGGGCCGCACCGTGCAGGGCAAGGGCCTGGGCTGGATGGCGGAGCGATGGGGCTGGGACAGCGCGTTCTACTCCATCCTGTGCAGCACCCTCGTGGCCATCGCGCTGCTGTCGCTGACCTGGAAGCTGCGGCCTGGCAGCGCGCGCCGCAGCCGGTGAGATTCACGCGCTGTTCCTGAACCGGCACTCGCCGCACAGAGGGCGCGCGCCGGCGCCGGTCAGGCCCGCAGGAAGGGCTTGAGGGGCGCGAAGTTGAACTCGATCTCCTGGATCGCTTCCGGCGTCAGGCGCACCTCGCGCTGGCGCGAGACCGTCGTCCGAAACACACCGCGGCGCTTCATCAGGTACAGGAGCGTCCCCGGAATCTGCTGCTCGGTGTTGAGCACCAGCAGGAGCTTGCCGAACGCCTCGAGCGCCTTGGCGGTCTGCCCGCCCTGATAGAAATCCCAGATCTGCACGTAGACGTCGGCCAGCACCGAGCCCGGGCAGGTCCCGTCGCAGCCCAGCCGCATCTCGTACATCCATCCTCTGCCGTGGTTGCCGCTGAAGACGCCCCGAATGGGCGGGCGGCGTGCGGCGAGCTGCTTCATCCGCTCGATGACGGGCGGGTACTCCTCCTTGATGTAGGCGCAGTTGGGGAACTCGCGCGCCAGCTCGACCAGCGCGTCGATGTCGGGCTGGATGCCCTTGGCGCCGCCGCTGGTTTGAACGAAGATGGGGCGCTTGGTGATGCGGGCCAGGGCGCGGTAGTAGTTGCGGAAATCGTCCAGCGTTTTCGCCTCCAGCGGCGGGATGGCGATCATGGCGTCGGGTGCGAGCTTCTCGGCGTGACGCGCGTACTCGAGCATGGCGTCGGTGTTGGGTCCCTGCACGCCCAGCACGAGCGCGGGACGCCGGTCGCGGGCCGCCTGGGCCAGCGCCTCCATGCCGCGCATGCGCTCTTCCCTGGTGAGCAGCCAGTACTCGCTGGCCAGTTGCGGCCAGACCATGCCGTGAACGCCGCAGCGGTCCAGAAACTCGACTTCTTTGACCAGGTCGTCGTAATCGACGGCCTTGTCGGCAGTAAACGGCGTGGCCATGATGGGGAACACGCCGCGGATGGTTTTCTCCGCCGCCGTGAGGCGCGGGGCGACAGCCGCGCCAACCATGGCGGCGAGCAGCGTGCGCCGGCTTAGGCCGGCCTGGTGCGTGTCAAGCATGGTCAGCTCCTCTCCCGCATGGCTTGCGGGTCCCACTGGCAGATGCGCCGCTCGAAGTAGCTGGTGTTGGCCAGCAGCGCGGGTCCGGCGGCGCGGAAGCCGAAGGTGCCGTCTTCGATGGACGGCTTGCGGCTGCGCAGGGCGGCGTAGAAGTTGCGGTGGTGCTCGCGGTGAGCGTCGTAGCCCGGCGGCGGCCCGTACACGGTCTGCGCCGACTCCGGGCGGGCGGTGCCGAGCTCCAGCGGCGGGTACTTCTGGCGGTACTCCTTGAGGAACGCCTCTTGCACCGCTTTGGGGAACGTGCCGACGCCGTACCCGGGCTCGCTCTCCGGCAGAGGCTTGGCGACGGTGACCGTGGGTCCGGCAGTGAGAATCGCCTCGTTGCCCACGAAGCGGAAGCCGAACTGCTCGCTGGCCACGCTGCTCTTGAAGTTGACGCGCAGCGCCAGGTTGAACGCCGGGTGCTGCGGCGTGGCCGGGTAGTCGAGCATGGCCAGCATGACGTCGGGCACGTCGCGCCCGTCCTTCCAGTAGCGCAGGCCGCCGGTGGCCAGGATGCGCGTCGGGCCGATCGAACCCGTGGCCACGTGCAGGCCGCTCAGCAGGTGGACGAACAGATCGCCCGCCACGGCCGTGCCGTAGTCGCGGTAGTTGCGCCAGCGGAACAAGCGGACAGGCTCGAAGGGGCGCTGGGGCGCGCTGCCCAGGAAGCGGTCCCAGTCGATGTTGGCGGGCGAGGCGTCCGGCGGAATCGAATACTGCCAGGCCCCCATCGCGGTGTTGCGGTCCAGCCAGGCCTCGACCATGTTCAGCTCGCCGATGGCGCCGCTCTTGATGAGTTCCCGCGCCTTGGTGTAGATCACCGAGGTAACGTACTGGCTGCCCACCTGGAGGATGCGCCCGGAGGCGCGCTCCGCGGCAATGACCGCCAGGCCCTGCTCGACCTTCTGCACCATAGGCTTTTCGAGGTACACGTCTTTGCCCGCCTTGAGCGCGTCGATGGCCATCTGGGCGTGCCAGTGGTCGGGCGTGGCGATGATCACCGCGTCCACGTCCGGGCGCGCCAGGATCTCGCGGTAGTCGCGCGTGGTGAAGATCTGCTCGCCCCAGAGCTCCTTGCTGCGGGTGAGCCGGCCGTCGTAGACGTCGGCCGCGGCCACCAGCTTCACGCCGGGGATCGACAGCGCATAGCGCGTGTCGCCCATGCCCATGCCGCCCGCACCGAGCAGCGCGATCTGGATCTGGTCATTGGCGGCGAAGCGGGCCGGCGGCTCGGTCGCCGCGGCCAGCCCGGCCGTCGTTGTTGCTTGCAGGAAGTGTCGTCGTGTGGAGGCCATAGAGTACCACTGTAGCGCGGGCTCATGCCGGTGAGAGGAAGCTGGCGCTAAGACCGGCCATCCCGAGGAAAGCTCTGTCGAAAGTCACGATGGTGAGGCCCGCCGTTCTGGCAAACGCCGCCAGGTAGGCGTCGGCCCAGAGCTTGGTGGACGGATGGGGCTTGGTGCTGAACTCCTGGAAGAGGCGCTCGAACTCGGCGGATTCCGGCTCGCGATGGAACTCGATCCGCTCGTCCTCGAACCAGCGCCGGTAGGCCTGCCAGGCGGCGCGCTGCGTCAGCACGTCGCTCCCCATCACCTGCTGGTTGGTCAGCAGGCGCAGCAACCCGAGCTGGGTGAAGCGGCAGAAGAAGATCGACTCGTCGCCCAAGGAGAGAAACCACTCCGCGGCTATCCCATGGTGGACGTGGCGGCTGTGCGTGAGGGCCAGCCACACGTTCACGTCAGGGAAAGGGGATGATTTCATAGATCTGCTCGTTGGTCAGATCCAGCGTGCCCGGCTCCTTGGAACGCACCAGGGGCGGCCGGACGCGGCCGCGGCGCCGGACGCCGGCGCGCAACTCCCTCTCCACACCGCTGAGGATCAGTTCCTTGACGGGGCACCCTCGCTGGGCGGCCTTCGACTTGAGCTTGCGGTAGGTCGGATCGGGAATGTCCACCGTGGTGCGCACTGGACCAGTCTACCATATTTATGGCTGGGAGTCGTGGGGGGGGGGCTCCCCAGCCGCCTTCAGCGGGGCTGAGAGCCCCCACCCAGAGGGTACCCGGCCTAAGAGGCCGCCCCACCCAGGGCCTCCTCGGCGAGGGCGGCCAGGGCGCCCATGAACTCGGCCAGCAGAGCCTGCTTGTGGCCCGTCTCGGCGGCCAGGGTGATGTAGGGGGTCATGACGGTGGCGCGCAGCACAAAGATACCCTCGCGCGGGTAGTCTGCCGCGTCCACCTCGGCGCGCGCCAGCAGGTCGGCCACCGAGTGCGGCGAGTAGTTGGGCACATGGAAGCGCGTGCGGGAGATGAAGAAGGGCTGAAGGTAACTGTAGCCGCGCTCGCCCAGCTCGGCCTGTATGGTGAGGCGCTGGTAGACCGCCTCGGTCAGCGCGTTCATGCGCTCGAGCGACCGGCTGAGCTTCTCCTTGATGACGAAGCACACCATGTTGGTGTCCGGCGGCGGCGCGGTGATGGGCACGAACTGGTAGGCGGTGGGCTCGCGATTGGCCTTGGCCGACTGCTCCCAGTGCACCAGGCGCTCGTAGAGCTCGCGCGCGGCCAGCAGGGACGCCCGCGCGATCTCGCCGTAGCCCTCGCGGCGGGGAGGGATCATGCGGTGCGACAGCCAGCAGGAAGCCGCCGCCGCGCCGGGTTTGGAACCTTCCAGAATGAACGGCCCCACGTTGACCGGCGGGTTGTACTGCCGCGTCTGGTGGTTGGAAGCCGCGGTCACCGTGATGTAGGGAGCCTCCTGGGTGAGGAAGTGGCGGACGCGGTCGTTGCGGAAGGCCACCACGCCGCAAGGGTAAGGCACGTAGCCCATCTTGTGCGGATCCACGACGATGGACTCCGCGCGCGGGAATGCCAGGAAGGCGCTGCACACTTCCTTGTTGCCCCAGCGCATCTCGACCGTGCGGCGGTAGTGCCCGCGCCGGATCTCGAGGCACCGCGACGCGAACTCGTTGACCTCGTGGATGCGCGCGTCCAGGTCCGCGGGCGGGTTGTCGGCGACGAACAGCGAGCGAACATAGCCCGACCAGGCCGCGTCTACGTGCAGCCAGAAACTCAAGTGCGCCTCGGCCTCCAGACGCGCCCGGAAGTCGTCGATGCGGTGGACCGGGTCGATGCTGCCCTCTTCCGTGGTTCCCGCGATGGCGATCACCGCCAGAGGGTACTGGCCGTTGCGCAGGGCGGTCTTGACCTTGTCTTCCAGGTCGCGCACGTCCAGCCGGAACTGGCGGTCCACGTCCACGAAGATGACGTGGTCGCGGCCGATGCCGAGCACGTCGGCCGATTTGACCAGGCTGTAGTGCGCGGTCCCGGAGACGAAGATGGCCGGTGGCCCTTTCTCGTAACAGGGCAGCGCCCCGTTGTGCGCCAGGCTGAGCCCGGTTTCGCGCAGTATCTCCCAGGCGCGCGTGGCGGCCTCGGCATCCGAGAGGTTCCAGTGCTGGCGGACCGCGTCGATGAAGCGGGGCAGCAGGAAGATGGCGGAGTTGGGCTTCAGGGCCAGGCACTGGTGGTCTTCGAGGGCCCGCAACTGGTGAGAGGTCTGCTGGCCGGGCAGCTTGACCGTCAGGGGCAGCTTCTCTCGAGCGCAGGCGTACTTGACGGCCAGGGGGAAGTAGCGCACGTTGCGCGCCACCCACAGGGCCTCCAGGTTGGCCACGGTGCCGCCGCTGGTGATGTGCGCCCAGCCGAACTCCTTCTTGGTGTCGCGGTGCTGCGCCCCGCGCGGGGGCGGACACTGGTAGCCCAGGAGGCGGAGAATGTCGCTGGCCACTTCGAGTTCCCACTCGACGGTGACCGGCGCCGCCTCCGGGGTGACGTTGTTGGGGTTGTAGAGCATCCCCGCGAAGTAGCCCAGCACCGAGGGGATGGTCTGGTCCGACAGCATGTGCGCGATGTAGCGCGGGCTGTAGAAGGGAAAATGCCGGCGCAGGCGCGCCAGCATCTCGCTCAACTGCTGGAACAGCGCGTCGGTCCAGTCCATGGCCTCCCGGCGCATGTGCTGGGTGATGATGATCTCGTCGGAGGGGTAGTAGTTGCGCCGCCAGTGGAAGTAGTCCCGCAGGATGTGCAGGATCATGTCCTCTTCCAGGGTGGCGTTCTCGGCCTTGGGGCCCAGGAACCAGATGCCCAGTTGCTTGGTGCGGTTGCGGACGGTGGATTCTTGCTCAGCCACGACTGCGCTCCAATGGTGATTCTATACAACCCGGCGCTCCGGCTGTGGTAAGATCCGCCTTTGCCGATGAACCAGCCCTGGATTCAGATCTACAACCCGCTCGGCAATGCCGTGCTCTCGACGGTGGTTGCCGCCGTGCCGGTGTGCCTGCTTTTCTACCTGCTGGCGGTGCGCAAGACCATCGCCTGGCGCGCGGCCGTATACGCCTTCCTGGTCGCGGTGGCGCTGGCCGTGGCGGTGTTCCGCATGCCGCCGGTGATGGTCGCAGGGGCAGTGGCGCACGGGCTGGTGTATGCCGTGGTGCGGATCGCCTGGACGGTGGTGGCTGCGGTGTTCATCTACGAGCTCACCGTCGAGTCGGGGCACTTCAAGGTCATCCAGGAATCGATCGGCGCCATCACGGACGACCGCCGCCTGCAGGTGCTGCTGGTGGCCTTCGCCTTTGGGGCGCTGCTGGAGGGCGCCGGCGGCGGAGGCGCGCCGGTGGCGGTTTGCGGCGTGATGATGGTGGGCCTGGGGTTCCACCCCTTCGAGGCCGGCGTGCTGTGCCTGATCGCCAACACCGCGCCGGTGGCCTGGGGCGGCATGGGCAACCCCATTCGGACGCTGGTGGCGGTGACCGCGCTGCCGGAGGCGGACCTGAGCGCCATGGTGGGCCGCATCCTGCCGTGGACGGCCATCATCCTGCCCTTCTGGCTGGTGCGCAGTCAGGTCAAGACGCGCGAGACGATCGAGGTCTGGCCGGGCCTGGTGGCCTGCGGCTGCGGCTTCGGCGCGATCCAGTTCTTCTGGTCGAACTACATGGACTCCGCGCTGGTGGACATCATGGGCGGCATGGGCACCTTGCTGCTGCTGGCGGTGTTTTTCCGCGTCTGGCGTCCCCAGCGCATCTGGCGGTACCCGGGGGATCCGCCGGCGGGCGAGGCGAAGGTTCGCAAGCACTCCCCGCGGGCGGTGGTGCACGCCTGGTCGCCGTTTCTGCTGCTGGCGGTGTTCGTGGTGTTGTGGGGCTTGCCGGGGATCAAGCAGGGTCTGGACGCGGTCACGCTGCGGGTGCCGGTACCAGGGCTGCACCAACTGGTGATCCGCACGCCGCCGGTGGTGGCGGCCAACCACGCCGAGGCGGCGGTGTTCGACTTCGCCTGGCTGTCCGCGGTGGGCACGGCGACCTTCCTGGCCGGGCTGGTGGCCGGGCCGCTGCTGGGCCTGTCGCTCGGGCGCACGTTGAAGGTGCTGGGGCGCACGGTGCGCCGTCTGCGGTTCAGCCTGGTGGCCATCATGGCGATGCTGGGGCTGGGCTACATCACACGCTACTCCGGCATGGATGCCGTAATGGGCCTGGCCATGGCGAACACGGGGTGGCTCTTCCCCATCTTCGGCACGCTGATCGGCTGGCTGGGCGTCGCGCTGACCGGGACCGACGCCGGCTCGAACGCGCTGTTCGGCAGCCTCCAGGTGATCACCGCCAACAAACTGGGCCTGTCGCCGGTGCTGATGGCTTCGGCCAACTCCGCCGGCGGGGTGATGGGGAAGATGATCGACGCGCAGTCGATCATCGTGGCCTGCGCGGCCACGAACCAGGAGGGCCGCGAGGGGGACATGTTCCGGGCGGTGCTGAAGCACAGCATTCTGCTGGCGCTGATTGTGGGGCTGATCGTGACGGCGTACGCCTACTGGCTGACCGGCTGGGTGCCCAGCGGGCACAGGTTTCTGTGAACGGCCCGGCCTGCCTACACCCCGGCTCGCCGGGTTAGGGCCTTCTCACTGAGAGCAGCCAGGGCCGGCTGGTGCACCGTCATCCAGTGATACAAGGGATAGATTGTGGCGAAGGCGTAGCTCGACAGCTCGTCCCGCAGCAAGCCCACCCAGGTTTCCAATTGCTCCCGCCCGTAGACCGGGCTGAAACCGTGCGAGCGGCACGAGCGCAACCCACGCAGCCAGGCGTCCACGAAAACCTCGGGATTGTAAACGTAGAACAGTGCGCCCATCACCCGCGCGTGACTGCGGTGGTTGTCTTCCATCGAGGCCTGGTTGCCCCAGCCCACGAGTTCCTCCAGGTCCTGTCGCGCCGACATGATCTCGTTCATTTCGACGACCAAGCGGTCGCGCTTACTCTGGTACTCCTCGGCGGCGCTGCGAGGCGGCTGAAGGAGGCACGCCGCAGACGCCACCAGTTCCTTGCGTGTCATCTTTGCCATCACCTCCCTCTGTCTTGGCGTTCAGCCTCAGGCAGACACGGGTGAAAGAGAGAGTCATCCGTGCCTGGGTATTCTTCGGACGGTCGGGGCTGGGCCTGTAGAGCGGGAGCCCCGCCGCCGGGGCTACTTGCCGGTGAGGGGTTGGACCTCGGTGCGGAGTTTGCCGGCGCGGCCCATGGCGCGGCGGGCCTCCTCCTCTTGGCGCCCGCGGCCTTTGAGAGCGAGGGCGACCTGTCCCGTGCGGTTGCCTGGCGGCAGCGAAGGTTGTCGAAAAGAATGGGGCCACCCGCCGGGTTGGAACCGGCGACGTGCCCAGGACCGATTGGCGGGCTGGCTGAGGAACAGCGAGGGAGGAATGAGGCGCGTGTCGGCCGCCCCGCCGGGCTTGACGTGGTTATCAGAAGTGATTACAATCGAGTTTGACCGCGAGTGAACTGAGGCGCTAGCTCAAGCGGCAGGGATGCACCTTCGTCGAGGGAACTCGTCACACCATCGCAAGTGAGGAGAAGATGCTGCCATATCCGGCTTTGTTTGAACCCGACAGGGAGGCTGGCGGCTATGTGGTCACTTTCCCGGATTTCTCCTTCGGCGTGACCCAGGGGGAGACCCTGGAGGAAGCGACGGTAATGGCTGCGGACCTTCTGAAGATCCTCATCGCGGATCGCATCGAGAGCAACCTTGATCTTCCCCGCCCGTCAAAGCGCCGAGGTCGGCACTACCACCTGGTGTCGCTCCCGGCGCTGCAAGACGCGAAGGCCATGCTTTATCAGGCGTGGCGCGCGTCAGGACTTCGCAAGGCTGATCTGGCTCGAAGGCTCGGCATCCCCAAGTCCAACATCGACCGCCTTTTCGATCTGAGCCACCATTCCCGGCTGGAGCAACTGGAAGGGGCCTTCGGGGCCTTGCACAGGAAGGTAGTAATCGAAGTCCGGACCGCAGCCTGAATCGTCTGCGGGGTGCGGCCTGAGACGAGCGGACTCGAGGTGCAAGGTGGAACCGGGCTGGAGCCACCCGCCGGGGTCGAACCGGCGACCTGCTGATTACGAATC
>CAZIRH010000107.1:0-12136 GCA_964541065.1 uncultured Solibacteraceae bacterium | reverse complement strand
TGGCGGCTGGAGCAGCAGCCGGAGTACGCGGCGACGGTGCACTCGGCGACGACGATCGGGAACACGACGCTGAACATGCCGGCGGACCGCTATCGGGGGATGGCGACGCGGATCACGCGAGGCAAAGGCGCCGGGCAGGAGCGGGCAGTGCTCGGCAACGATGCCACGACGCTGACGCTGGTCAGGCCCTGGGACGTCGTGCCGGACGCGACGAGCTACTTCGTGGTGGCGGAGGCAGGGTGGCATTTCGGGGCGGCTACGCGGACGAGCCCGGTGGAGTTTCAGGTGCCGAACCGGGGCGGAGCCACGGTGCACGTCCTGGGAAGGTCGGCGAACGTTCAGGATACGGAGTGCGCGGCGGAGCTGTCGCCGCTGACGCGGTGGTGGATCAGCGGAGCGGGGGCGCCGCTGGACGGAGACGTGCCGCCGCAGCCCGTGTTCGGCATCATGCCGACGGGCCAGGGCAGCGTGGAGCTGGTGGCGATCGCGTTCGAGAATTTGACGAATACGCGGACGATCTCGGCGGCCACGCTGACGCTCAACTACTGGGACGAGCTGGCGAGTCCGACACAGTTCGCGCTGGCCGCGGCGGTGACGGCGGAGGACATTTACATCGACCTCTCGGCGGCGGGCAGTGCGCTTCCCGGGAGCCTGCTCCAGATCGAGGCGGAGCTGCTGCTGGTGGAGGAGGTGCTGAGCGGCGGGCTCCGCTACCAGGTGCAACGCGGGGCGCATGATACAACGGCGGCGGCGCACGCGGCGGGGACGGCGGTCTATCACCTGGAGAAGAAGGTCTTCATCGTGCCGCTGGTGCGGGATTTCTTCGGCAGCCCGGCGAGCGGCAGCTTCAGCCACCCGATTCACCTGCGGGATGCGCGGATCGCCAGCGCGGAACTGTTCGTCACCAACGTGAAGGGCAACAGCGAGACCAAAACCGTCAACTTCACCTCGACGGCGGACGGAGGCTTGCGAACGCTTTCGGGCGGGCAGTTCACGCTTCAGGTGGAGAGCTTCCTGGCGATTCAATCGAATGCGACGCCGCTGCTGGTGATCGAGGACGCGCACTCGGTGCGGGACATTTTCGCGCTCGTACGGGACGCGCCGACGGGAGAGGTGGTGAGCCTGCGGCTGCGGCAGAACAGCACGACATACTGCGAGCTGACGATCCCGGCCGGAGCGACGATGTCGAACGTGGTGAACGGATTCGGCTTGCCTCCGCTGGCGGTGGGTGCACAGATCAACCTGGACATTCTGTCAGTGGGGCAAGGCGCCGAGAACCTGCCGGGGCGGGACCTGACGGTGACGATCCGCCTGTGATGGATGACCGCCGTGCCGGCCGCCATGCGGCGGAGGGGCTGTAGGCTGGCTGGGGAGGAGCAAGCGATGCCCGAGACGCTCGAGAAGCTGCGGCCGGACCGGGATCTTCAGTGCTACTTCGAACGGCCGTCGGCGGTGGCGGCGCTAAGTGGGGCCACGGCGACGGGCTTCACGGTGTCGGGCTGCTGGCGGCAGCAGTTCGATTGGGCCGTTCTGGAGTGGAACCGCGACAACGTTTTTGAACACCCTCTCTTCCGCAACCTGCCTGACGGAGACCTGAGCGGTCTTCAACTCACTTACGACGAAACGCGCACGAACTGCGCGCCCATGGACTCCGATCTGTATCCCACGGTGGATTGGCCGTACCTGCGGGTGTGGGCGGAGAGTAGCGGCGTCGAGCAGTTCTACAAGGTGCGGCTGAAGGACTACGCCACGGCGGTGGAGGGGGCTTACCAGGCGGCGTCCGCGGAGTTCGAGTTGCAGGGGACGCCGACGACGGGGGACTACATCGAGCTGGCGTGGCTGAGCGAGCACCACACGCATCAGCTCTACGGGACGGACACGCTGGAGAGCGCGGTGCAAGCGCTGGTGGACAGCGTGAATGCGTTCTCGACCACCATGGAGGCCAGCCGGACGGGGGCGCGCATCCGGTTGACGGCCAAGAGCGTGGCGGGCGCCAACGGGAACCGGATCGGAGTGTACGCCCTGGTCTCGGGGGCCAAGACCGAGTCGTGGTCGCCGCCGTGGCAGAAGCTGAGCGGGGGAGTGTCGCCGACGAAGTGGCGGGTCAGCTTGAACCTGGGTGCGCTGTTGGACACGGGCGGGAATCCGGTGCCGATGAACGCGGTGCGCAAGATGCGGTGGACCTACGCGGCGGACTTGCAGGCGGGGGCGTACCAGCGGACGGAATGTCAGGCGCAGGTTACTAACTGGACGGTGACTGGGACGAACCGCGGGTACCTGGTGACGGGGCGGGGGAGCCGGCGGATAGAGGACAGCGCGGCGGAGATCAACTACACGGGGACGTGGGCTTCGAGCATAGGGAACTTCTCGGGAGGGTCAATTCACTACACGACGGCGGCAGGGAGCGGGCTGAGCTGCACGTACCGGGTGTCGGGGAACCATCGGTTGTACCTGGGGACGCGGCGGGCGTTCAACTCGGGGCAGATCTCGATAGCGGTGGACAGCCAGCCGGCGGTGACCAAGGATTTGCCGATACCGGGCGAGGACGTGCTGGTGCGACTGCTGGTGGGCGAGTACGGCGCGGGCGAGCACACGGTGACGGTGACCAATCTGGGGCCGGGCGGAACGACGTTCTACTTCGACTTCTTCGAGATCGCGGCGCCGGCGGCGACGCTGCCGGAGGTGGCGGCGGAGGAGAAGGTGACGCTGGCCACGGACTGGGACACGGACCACTCGATGGCGCTGGCGCCGGAACGCACGGCCTGGATGATCCATTCGCTGGGCTTTCACGGGCGGGTGAACTACTACGTGGGAGCGCTGTGGTTCTATGAGCTCACGCGGGTCGGGCACGAGTACGCCTCGGGGACGGTGACGTTCACCGGCACGCCGCAGTTCAGCGCCATCACGGAGATCCGGATCGGGCGGATAGGCGAGCCGCCGGAGAATCAGACGGTGCTCCAGCACCTGAACCTGATCGGGGACACGGCGGAGAGCATCGCGCGAGCCTTCGATCTGGAGCTCAACCGGGGCTACATGGCGATCCGTGCGGAGGCGCAGGGCAACGTGCTGACGATCCGGGCGCGGGCGATGGGGGTGGAAGGGAACCAGATCACGCTCGCGGCGTCGCCGACCTCAGGGCAGTTCGTGGCGCAGACGAGCGGGGCGACCCTGGCAGGAGGAGTGGACGGGGACTGGCGGACGGACCTGGCGGCGAGCCCGCGGCTGAACCGGGCGGTGCGAGACTGGAGCCGGGCGTTCCTGGCGGCGCTGGACGGGTACGGCCTCGAAGCAGTGGCGGCGTTCAGCATGGAGCTTCAGCACGGGGATCCGTCGGTGGAGGCCGGGATCGCGCAGCGGTATCCGGGCGGCGACGCGGTGCTGCTGAGCACGCCGGCGCTGCAAACGAACTTCTCGCCCGTCAGCCTGGCGTTCTGGAAGCAGGTGTACCGGGAGATGGCGGAGATCATGACGCAGGCGTGGCAGGCGCCGTTCCTGCAATTCGGCGAGGTGCAGTGGTGGTATTTTCCGGACGCCACCGGGATGCCCTACGCCGACGACTACACCAAGCAGCAGTTTCAGGCGACCTACGGGCACGCGATCAGCGTGATAGCGAACAACAACGTGGCGCCGTCGCAGTATCCGGAAGAAGCGGCATTCTTGCCGGCGCTGATCGGCAGCTTCACGAACCAGATCATCGCCTATGTGCGAGAGATGCTGCCGGCGTGCAAGTTCGAGGTGCTGTATCCGACCGACGTCAACGAGCCGCAGTTCAATCGGGTGGCGAATCTGCCGGCGGCGTGGACACCGGCGGCGCTGGACAGCTTCAAGACCGAGAGCTTCACCTACACCTACGGCCGGAACCTGGACAAGAGCGCCGGGTCGATCGAGTTCTCGAAGACGCGGGGCTTTCTGTGCGCCCAGCGGGCGCACCTGGTGGGGCTCAGCGACTGGACCGCGCCGTGGCCGAAAGAGATGCGCCTGGCGAAGGCCGAGGCGCTGGCCAGCGTAGTGCTGTTCGCGCTGGATCAGTTCGCGCTGATCGGGTATCCGGCGCCGGTGGGGAAAGGGAGGCGCAGGGCGGTATTCATGGGGTGAGTACCGGGCTGAAGCCCGGCGCAGGCTAAAAGCCCGCCCCACGGCATGTCTAGGCCGCGCTGGACCAGGAGAAAACCTACTTGCGGCGACGCAGGAAGGCCAGGGCGCCGACGCCCAGGGCCAGCAGGGACCAGGTGGCCGGCTCCGGGATCGCGGTACCCTCGATGAGGATCGCACCGTCTCCTGGGTCATATCCAACCATCGCGTAAGTGCCCCAGTCCGTGCCGTACCCCATGGCGCCCCCGGGGTTCCGAATGGCCGAGTAGTCCCCCAGGACTGCGGTGGCTTGCATGTGATATTCCTGGCCGTAGGAGCCGAAGTCAAGGATGGGGGTCATCCCGATCCAGTAGTCCCCCGCCGCGAGGCTGATGCTCAGCCCGTCGAGGGTAATGAAAGTGGTTGCGGCCCCGTCGTCCGAGATGCTGGCCGTGTACTCAGTCCCCGCGGTCGGGTCATCGCCGGGCCCCGGCAGCGGATCGCTCTTGGAAAAGATGTTGAGATAGACACTGGCGGTAGCCGGCCAATATCCGTAGCCCAAAGTGAAGTAGCTCGTGATCGACTGGATGGTCCAGCCGCCCGCGCCCACCGTCACGTCGTGCACCTGGTACGTGCTGTGGGCCGGAAAATCATCGCGGAACTCCTGATCGGCGAACGCGAAGGCTTCGGCGTCCGGCGGCTGATACCACAGCACTCCCGCCTGGAGCGGGATGATCGAGCAAGTCAAAGCCACAACAACAAGCCTGAGCATCACTGGCCTCCGAAAGAGATGACACCCCTACACACCTGGCCGCTAGTAGAGTATGACGCAAGATTGCCGATTGCGCAAGGCCTGGGAGTACTGGCACCCCGGCGCGCTCTGAGGCCCGCCCCCCCACACGTGCTATAGTTGCTCTCTGGCTGTGGTCTTCGCGCACAACGTCTCCAAGGTATTCCACCTCTACAAGAAGCCGTCGGATCGCATCCTGGAGGTTTTCCCCTTCGTTGGCAGGCGCGCGCACAGGGATTTCTGGGCGTTGCGGGACGTGTCGTTCCGCGTGGAGCGCGGGGAGATTCTGGGCGTGGTGGGCCCGAACGGGAGCGGAAAAAGCACGCTGCTACAGGTTGTGAGCGGGATCCTGCGTCCGACCAGCGGGCGGGTGGTGACGGAGGGGCGGATCGCGGCCCTGCTGGAGCTGGGCGCGGGATTCAACCCCGAATTCACGGGCCGGGAGAACGTGTTCATCAACGGGGAGATCATGGGCCTGGCGCGCCGGGAGGTGGAGCGGGTGTTCCCGCGTATCGAGGCGTTCGCCGAGATCGGGGAGTACATCGACCGGCCGGTGAAGGAATACTCGACGGGCATGTACGTGCGGCTGGCGTTCTCGACGGCGATTCACGTGGACCCGGAGATTCTGGTGGTGGACGAGGCCCTGGCGGTGGGCGACGCCATCTTCGCCAGCCGGTGCATCCAGAAGTTCGATGAGCTGAAGCGGCGTAAGGTGACGGTGCTGTTCGTGTCGCACGATCTGGGGCTGGTGAAGCGGCTGGCGGATCGGGCGATTTTCCTGGTGAACGGGCGGATCGAGGCCGAGGGGAATCCGAACGACGTGGTCAACCGCTACGTGGGGATGGTGCTGGAACGGCAACAGCGGGAGGCGGCGGAGGGCAAGCCGGAGGCCGCGCTGGAAAGCAGCTTTCGCCACGGGGACGGGGCGAGCCGGATCACCGCGGTAGAGCTGCTGGACAGGGAGGGGCGACCGTCCAACACGCTGCGGAGCGGGGAACGGGCGACGGTGCGGGTGCGGGCGGAGTTCCTCCGGGATGTGCCGGACCTGGTGGTGGGGATGCTGATCCGGAACCGCCTGGGGGTGGACGTCTTCGGAACGAACACGCGACTGGAGGGCAAGCCGCTGGGGGCGTTCCGGGCGGGCGAGCAGGTGCAGGTGGAGTTCGAATTCGAGTGCCTGCTCGGGCAGCACGAGTACACGCTGACGGCGGCCACGCAGCACTGGGACGGGTCGAGCCAGGACTGGCTGGACGACGTGCTAAGCTTCCGGGTTATGGATCCGCGGGGCGGGAGCGGGACGGCGAGTTTCCCCACCGAGGTGAGATGGCGGCGAGCCTAGGCAGATGATCTACATCGTCGTGGTCTCACTGGTGGTGGCGGTTCTGCTGGGGGTGACGATCTGGCGGGCGGCGAAGGTCCGCACGCAGGCCGATTTTCTGGTGGCGGGGCGGAAGCTGCCCTGGCCGGTGCTGGTGTTCACGCTGCTGTCGAGCTGGATCGGGGCGGGGAGCCTGTTTGCGGGCGGAGAGAACGCCTACCGGAACGGGTTTGCAGCGCTGTGGCAGCCGGCGGGCGGCTGGCTTGGGTTGCTGGTGATCTGGGGGATCGCGGGACGGGCGCGGCGGTTTGCGCAGTACACGGTGCCGGACCTGCTGGAGGCGCGGTTCAACACGGCGGCGCGGGTGCTGAGCACGGTGGCCATCGTCATCGCCTATACGGTCATCACCAGTTACCAGATCAAGGGCGGGGGGGACATCCTGCACCTGATCTTCCCGGAGATGGAGCGCGCGACCGGGATGTACCTGATCGCCTCTTTCGTCATTGTGTTCACCGCGGGCGCGGGGATGGCCTCGGTGGCCTACCTGGACCTGGTGATCGGGACCATGGTGACGGCGATTGTGATCGTGGCGGTGCCGGTGCTCCTCCACAGCGCGGGGGGCTGGGAGGCGGTGCGGCGCAGCCTGCCGGCCAGCCACTTCCAGGTGCTGGGCGACCTGAAGCTGAGCCAGGCGCTGGGATTCACGCTGCCGACGATGCTGCTGATGGTTGGCAACCAGGGGATGTACCAGAAGTTCTTCTCGGCGCGCTCCGAGAAGGACGCGCGCTACGCGGTGCGAGGGTGGATCGTTGGGGCGCTGATCCTGGAGACGCTGATTGTGACGATTGCGGTGATCGGCAGCGCGCAGTTCCACCCCGACAACCCGCGGGAGATCATTCCGGTGACGGCGCGGCTGGGCTTGCCGCCGGTGGTGGGCGCACTGTTGCTGGGCGGGATTTTCGCCAAGATCATCTCGACGGCCAACAACTATCTGTTTTCGCCGGCCAGCAACATCATTCACGACATCTATCAGCGGTTCATCAACCCGCGGGCGAGCGAGCGGCGGGTGTTGGTGGTTTCGAGGCTGGTGGTGGTGCTGCTGGGGGTGTATGCGCTGCTGCAAGCGGCGCAGTTCGAGTCGATTCTGCGGGCGGCGCTGTACGCTTACACAGTGTACGGGGCGGCGGTGACGCCCGCGGTGATGGCGGTGTTCTTCTGGAAGCGGACGACGACGGCGGGGGCGATCCTGTCGATCACGCTGGGGACGGTGGTGACGGTGGGCTGGAACCTGGCGCAGATCGAGTGGCTGGACGCGGTGTATCCGGCGCTGGCGGTGTCGCTGGCGAGCCTGGTGGTGGTGAGCCTGCTGACGCCGCCGCCGGCGGAGCACAAATGGCGGCCGTTTTTCGCGGAGGGGAAGGCATGAAGCTTGTGGAAATCCGGGCGGCGCTGAAGCAGGAAGGTCTCGACGGGTGGTTGTTCTTCGATCACCACCGGCGTGATCCGCTGGCCTACCGGGTGCTGACGTTCGAGCCGCCGCGCGTTCCCACGCGGCGGTGGTACTACCTGGTGCCGGCGGTGGGGGAGCCGCGCGGCCTGGTGCACAGGATCGAGCGCGGGATGCTGGACGAGCTTCCGGGAGAGAAGCGGGCCTACGCTAGCTGGGCGGAGCAGACGGAGGGCCTGCGCGAGCTGCTGGCCGGCTGCCGGCGGGTGGCCATGCAGTACTCGCCGAAGTGCGCCGTGCCGTACGTGGCGATGGTGGACGCCGGGACGGTCGAGCTGGTGCGGAGCCTGGGAGTGGAAGTGGCCAGCTCGGCGGACCTGATTCAGCTCTTCGAGGCGCGGTGGACGCCGGAGAATCTGGAGTGCCACCTGGAGGCGGGGCGCAGAGTGGATGAGATCCGGCGGGAGGCGTTCCGGCTGATTGGGGAGCGCGTGCGCAGCGGCGCCGGCGTGAGTGAGTTCGCGGTGAAGGAGTTCATGCTAGGGCGGTTCGCGGAGGCGGGGCTGGTGACGGATCACGGGCCGATCGTGGCGGTGAACGAGAACGCCTCGAACCCGCACTACGAGCCTGAAAGCGAGGGGAGCCGGGAGATCCGGCACGGAGACCTGGTGCTGATCGACGTGTGGGCGAAGCTGGACCGGGCGGAAGCGGTCTACTACGACATCACGTGGACCGGGGTGTGCGCGGCGCCGGCCGCGGAGGCGGTCGAGAAGGTGTTCGCGGTGGTGAGGGAGGCGCGGGACCGGGCGGTGCGGTTCGTCGAGCAGGCGGTGGCGACGGGGCGTGAAGTGCGCGGCTTCGAAGTGGACGATGCGGCCCGGTCCCACATTGCCGCGCAAGGCTACGGCGAGTACTTCACGCACCGGACGGGGCACTCGATCGGGGCAGAAGTGCACGGAGCGGGGGCCAATATGGACAACCTGGAGACGCACGAGGAGCGGCGGGTGATTCCGTGGACGTGCTTTTCGGTGGAGCCGGGGATCTATCTGCCGGCCTTCGGCGTCCGGTCGGAGGTGAACGTCTTCGTGGGTGAAGGCAGTGCGCGCGTGACGGGGGAAATCCAACAGGAGCTGGTGGCGATTTGACGATGCGGCGATCAGTCTTGGTGTTGTGCCTGCTGGGGCTCGGCGGAGCCTCGCGGTGCGAGGATGTGCGGTCGCTGAGCCGGCGAGGCAATCTGCTTTCGTTCCGGCTGAGCGACGGCTGGGGCGAGCTGGAGTGGATCAGCGGGTCCTCATTCCGGTTTGCGCGGTCGTGGGAGGGCAGGCCCGAGAAGCGGCCGCCGATCAAGGCCCAAACGGTGGAGGTGTCGCGGAAGGATCTGGCGGACCGCTGGCGTTTCGAGACCGAGTACGTGGTGGTGGAGGTGGAGAAGAGCGGCCTGAGACTGCGAGCCACTGACCAGAAGGGGAAGGTGCTCTCGGAGCTGATGGGAGTGCGGAAAGAGCCCGGCGCGGCGGTGCTGGAGTTC
Source organism: uncultured Solibacteraceae bacterium (assembly GCA_964541065.1). GTDB lineage: Bacteria > Acidobacteriota > Terriglobia > Bryobacterales > Bryobacteraceae > VFZS01. The sequence goes on along the minus strand of CAZIRH010000107.1, from coordinate 2,979 downwards.
CGGGTGGACAAGTCGGAGGAGTTCTACGGTCTGGGGCCGCGCACGGCCGCGCGACTGGACCTGCGGGGGCAGGTGGTGCGCGCCGCCAAGCCCTTCCTGATGTCCAGTGCGGGCTACGGCGAGCACTACCGTGGCCCCGGAGAGTACGTTTTCGATCTGGGCCAGAGCCGCGCGAACCTGCGCCAAGTGAGGATTCAAGGCGGCGACCGGGTGGAGTACTGCTTCTACTACGGGCCGGCGCCGAAGGACATTCTGGAGGAACACGTGGCGCTGGGCGCGCCGGGAGCCGATCTGGACAGCGCGGACTTCGGGATTCTGGAGGCGGCCCAGGTGCCTAAGGACGTGCTGAGGCTGCCGGGGCCGTTGGAAGCGTCGTGGGCGGGTTTGCTGGATAGTGTCCGCCTGATGATGCACGCCAGCTTGTCGGCGACACTGGTGACAGCGTTCGACCTGGGGCCGTACCTGAGCGCGGATGGTGCGCTGGCCGAGCGGGCGGCGCAGTTGGGGAGCGTGGTTCCGATCGTGTGGGTTTCGCGGCTGGGCGGCGCCGGGCGGAGCGGGGCCGCGTACGGGCGAGCGCAGGGGATGCGGAAGCAGCTCACGCCGTTCCTGGTGACTTACGCGCAGGAGGCCCGCGAGCGGGGCTTCCCGCTGATACGCCCGCTGGCCATGCAGTTTGCCGCCGACCGCGAAGCCTGGAAGTGGACCGACGAATTCATGCTGGGCGACGAGCTGCTGATCGCGCCGGTGTACACGCCGGAGAACCGGCGGAGCGTTTACCTGCCCAGAGGCGTCTGGACGCACTGGCGGAGCAACCGGGTGTACAAGAGCAAGCAGACGGTTCAACTTGAAGCCGAGCCGGACGAGCTCCCGGTGTTCGCCAGGAACGGCGCGATCGTGCCCTGGGCGCCGGTGAGCCGCGGCGAGACCATGACGCTGCACTACTTCCCGAAGCTGGGTGCGGAGTTCTTCATTCTGGAGGAGGACCTGTCGGACTACACGCTGTTGCATGCGGCGCCGGCGCTGGAGGTGGTGCGGCTGGAGATCGAGTCGCTCAAGGACCGGGACTACGAATGGGTGGTGCACCACTCGGGAGCGTGCCGCCGGGTGGCGCAGGTGGACGGGTCGGAGTACCGGGAGGCGGCGAGTCTCGGCACGCTGAAGCCGGGCGCGTGGTTCCATGATCGCGCCACGGACAATCTCCACATCCGCGTGCGGGCCGGGGCGCGGCAGGACCACATCGTCAACGTGTGGCTGGAGAAGGCGTGGGAGTGAGGGGCGAGAGGGAAGGCAAAGGGCAAGAGGCAAAAGGCAAAAGGGAGGAGCGGACTCAGAGGAGGGGGCGATGAGGGATAATGAAGGAGAGGGCAGAGGGGCAAGATGGGCAAGCCGACCCAAGGTGTATTGACCGCGGCGCTGGCGTGTGGGCTGGCGGCGCAGGCGGAGCTGAAAGTGGGGGAGGCGGCGCCGGACTTTACCCTGCCGTCCACCACGGGCAAGGACATCAAGCTGTCGCAATTCCGCGGCAAGCAGAGCGTGGTGCTGGCGTTCGTGCCGGCGGCCTTCACCGGCGGTTGAACGAAGGAAGTCGCAGGATACCAGGCTGGTATCCAGAATTTCGAAGGGCTGGACACCCAGGTACTGGTGGCGAGCACCGATCCGCTGGAGACGCTGAAGCGGTGGGGTGAAGAGCAGAAGCTGACGTACCCGCTGCTGAGCGATGCCGAGAAGCAGGTGTCGCAGGCCTATGGGGTGCTGGCAGCGGCCTCGGGCCGGCCGCAGCGGACCACCTTTGTCATCGACAAGGAAGGCCGCATCCAGCACATCGAGCAGGGATCGAGCGCCATGAACCCGGAGGGGGCGCTGACGGCCTGCCAGCGGGTCACACGGCGGCCTCGTTGACTCGGCAGCGGGTGAACAGGCCCTTCGAGAAGCCGCGGATGCAGCGGTTGCAGGAGATGCAGGCGGCTGCGGGCGCGCCGCGGCCTTCCAGCCAGCGCAGCGGCAGATCGGGCTTGCGAAGCAGGGGGCGCGCCCGAATCGTTACGCCCCGATGCGGAGGACTTGGCCGGGTTTCGCTGCCGGCAGGACTCTGAGCAGGTCTGGTACGAGCGCTCGTAGCGATTCAATCCGGTTCCTCGCGGCGACGAGCACAATCACCGCGACCCGAAGGTTCGCCAGGTTCTGCTGGAATTCGAGGTTCTGGTCCGCGGTCAGGAACACATCGAACTCTTGGGATGCGAGCCGGAGGAGAGGTCCGTTTCGCGTACCAGCCCAGCCCATCTGCTTGACGGTTCGGACTTCGTGGTCCGGGATGAGCCGCGCGAGCCGGCGGGGCAGCGACTCATCGAGCAGGACACGCATCGGCGATCAGAATGTCTCGCGCGACCTCAAGCGCGGCAACGGCCTGCTCACGCGTCACGGAGGGGAAGTCATCCAGGAAATCATCCAAGCTGTCGCCCGCGGCGAGGTAGTCGATCAGGTTCTTGAGTGGCACACGTGTGCCCACGAACACGGGGGTGCCGCCCAGAATCTCCGGATCGCTGTGAACCACGGATTCGCGCTTCAGCATCGAGGTTCCCCAACGAAAGGATAACATGAATGCGCGTCCGCCACCGCGCTTTAGCCCGGCTCAAGCAGCCTCGTTAACGCGGCAGCGGGTGGGGAGGCCTTTGCCGAATGCGCGGATGCAGCGGTTGCAGGAGATGCAGGCGGCTCCCGGCGCGCCGCGGCCTTCCAGCCAGCGGACCGGCAGATCGGGCTCCCGGACCAGGGGGCGCGCGAGTCCGAAGAACTGAGGCGTGCGCGACCTCAGGACCTGCTCCAGCCGCTCGACGGAGCGGTTGCCCCCGGTGACGATCACGGGAATCTTCACCTGGAGCGCCTGCGCGTACTTCAGAAAGTAGGACTCATCCTCCGGCCGGGCGATGTTCTGTCGAACCGGGTTGTTGCCGCTGATCTCGATGGCCTGCACGCCGG
>CAZIRH010000106.1:0-12141 GCA_964541065.1 uncultured Solibacteraceae bacterium | reverse complement strand
GGCTTCTCGATGTAGACGTCCTTGCCGGCCTTGCACGCCTCGACCGTCATGTAAGCGTGCCAGTGATCGGGAGTGGAGATGCAGACCACGTCCACACTCTTGTCGGCGAGGATCTCGCGGAAATCCTTCACCGCTTTGACCTGCACGCCGCGCTTGGCGGCCAGGGCGAGGGCCTCCTCCAGGTGCGGCTGGTAGCAGTCGCACACCGCCACCGCCTGGACGGCGGGCTGCTTCATGGCGATGCCGAGGTTGGCGTTGCCCATGCGGCCCACGCCGATGAAGGCCACGGCCACGCGGTCGTTGGCGCCTTTCGCTCTTGCGGTGAGCAGCGTGAAGGCGGCTCCGGCGGCGTGCAGGAATTCCCTGCGGGCGGGCTGTTCGGTAGGCATGCGTTATCCTTTCACCACAATACTAACCAGCTTGTCGGGGACCACGATGATCCTGGCCACTTGCTTGCCGGCGAGGAAGGACTGCACCTTGGGCTCGGCGAGCGCCTGGCGTTCCACTTGCTCGCGCGGTGCGCCGAAGGGAGCATGGATGCGCCCGCGCACCCGGCCGTTGATCTGCACCACGATCTCGGCCTCCTCCTCGCGGGCCAGCTCCGGATCATAGGCGGGCCACGGGTGGCGGAATACCGGGTCGCCGTGGCCCAGCTCCTCCCAGAGCTCCTGCGCCAGGTAGGGTGCGAAGGGCCCCAGCAGCAGGGCCGTCGTCTCCAGGACCTCCCGGAGCGCCGGGCCGGAGAGCTCGGTCTCCAGCCTTTGCAGCTCGTTGAGCAGCTCCATCAGCGCGGCGATCGAGGTATTGAAGTGCCAGCGGGTCTCGAAGTCGCCGGTGATCTTCTTCAGCGTCTGGTGCAGCTTCCGGAGGGCGCTTCTGTCAGCCGGCGCAGGCGCGGCGGGCCTGGTGTCTGCGAGGCTTGGCAGGCCAGGGGCCTGCCCCACTTTGTCGGCGTTGCGCGTCACCAACCGATAGACGCGGCCCACGAAGCGGTACATCCCCTCGACGTCCTCCTGCCAGTCCATGTCGCGCTCCGGCGGAGCGGCGAAGAGGGTGAACAGCCGGCAGGTGTCCGCGCCGTATTTGTCAACCATGTCCTGGGGATCGACGACGTTGCCCTTGGACTTGGACATGGCCGTGCCGCCCTTGAGCACCATGCCCTGGGTGAACAGCCGCGTGGCTGGCTCGTCGTTGGCGATCAACTCCAGGTCGCGCATGACCTTGGTGAAGAAGCGCGAGTAGATCAGGTGCAGGATGGCGTGGGTGACCCCGCCGATGTACTGGTCGATGGGGAACCAGTAGGCGACTTTGGCGGAATCGAAGGGCGCCTCGGCATTCCCCGGATCGCAGTAGCGGTAGAAGTACCAGGAGGAATCGACGAAGGTGTCCATGGTGTCGCTTTCGCGGCGCGCGGGCGCGCCGCAGCGAGGGCAGGCGACATGGAGGAACTCCGGAACGGTCTCGAGCGGGGAGCGGCCCTTCCCGGTGATGGTCACGTTCAGGGGCAGCAGCACGGGCAGCTCGTTTTCGGGCACGGGCACCACGCCGCAAGCCGGGCAGTGGATCATGGGGATGGGCGTGCCCCAGTAGCGCTGCCGGGAGATGCCCCAGTCGCGGAGGCGGAAAGTGACCGCCGCGTTGCCGAAGCCCTCCGCTGCGGCCTGGGCGGTCATGCGGGCGCGGGCCTCCGCGCTGGGCAGGCCGGAGAACTCCCCGGAGTTCTCGCAAACGCCGTCGTCGAGGAAGGCCGCGCGCATGGCGGCCTCGTCGGCCAGCTCCCCGTCCACGGGCCGGATCACCGGCCGGACGCGAATGCCATAGCGGGTGCAGAACTCGAAGTCGCGCTCATCGTGCGCCGGAACGGCCATGATGGCGCCGGTTCCATAACCCATCAGGACGAAGTTGGCCACCCACACCGGGATGCGCTCGCGGTTGTACGGGTTGACGGCGTAGTGCCCGGTGAAGAGGCCTTCCTTCAACAGGTCGCCCGGGTCGCGGCGGGCGCGTTCGTCGATCATTTCCTTGACGCGCTGCCGGTTCTCCCCATCCACCAGTCCCTCGACCAGCGGGTGCTCGGGCGCCAGGATCACCGAGGTCGCCCCGAAGATCGTGTCCACGCGCGTGGTGAAGACGCGGATCGGCTCCCCGGATTCCTCCAGGCGAAAGTCCACCTCCGTGCCTTCGGAGCGCCCGATCCAGTTGCGCTGCATGGTCAGCACGCGCTCGGGCCAGCCGGCCTCGATCTGCTGCATGTCCGCGAGCAGCTCGTCGGCGTAGGCCGTGGTCTTCAGGAACCACTGCTCGAGCTGGCGCTGCTCGACCGGCGTGGCCTCGTGGCGCCAGCAGCAACCGTCCACCACCTGCTCGTTGGCCAGCACGGTGGCGCACTCGGGACACCAGTTGACCAGAGCCTGCCCGCGGTAGGCCAGCCCGCGCTCGAACATTTTCAGGAAGAACCACTGGTTCCAGCGGTAGTACTCCGGCTCGCAGGTCGAAAGCTCACAGTCCCAGTCGTAGGCGAAGCCGAAGCGCTCGAGCTGGCTCTTCATGTTGGCGATGTTGGAGAGGGTCCACTCGCGCGGGTGCCGCCCGCGGGAGATGGCGGCGTTCTCCGCCGGCAGGCCGAAGGCGTCCCAGCCCATGGGGTGCAGCACGTTGAAGCCGCGCATCCACTGGTAGCGGGCCAGGGCATCGCCGATCGAGTAGTTGCGCACGTGGCCCATGTGCAGCGAGCCGCTGGGGTAGGGGAACATCTCCAGCACGTAGTACTTGGGCCGCGAGGGGTCTGGGGCGGCCGTGTAGAGCGCGCTGCCCCTCCAGCGTTCGAGCCACTTCAGCTCGATGTGCTTGTGGTCGTAAGTCTTCTCCGGCATGGGTCCGTCGGGCAGATACGCACGGAAGTGTGCAGAGATTCATCCTAGCACGGGCAGGAAGCCTGTGCCCCGAAGAACCTCGGCCTTGCTGGCGTTTCTCGCCCTCCCAAGGCTTGCTACACTGGCGCATGATCTCATCGAGAAGGGACTGCGGAGTGGAAGGAGAACGAGCATGCGAGGTCTGATGTTGCTGGCAAGCGCCGCGGTGCTGGCGGCGGGGCCGGGGCCGAGGATCTACATCGTGACGGACCTGGAGGGAGTGGGAGGCGTGCACAACTGGGACGAGCAAGTGACGCCGGGTCAGCGGCGGTACGAGGAATCGCGGCGGCTCTTGACCGGGGAAGTGAACGCGGCGATCGAAGGCGCGCTGGAAGCGGGGGCCAGCGAGGTGGTGGTGTGGGACGGGCATGGGGGGAGCCGGACGCTGTCGGTCGAGGATGTGCACCCGCGGGCGAAACTGATCCAGGGGCCGCGGACCCCGCCGGACTACTACCTGGACGACAGGCGCTACGAGGGGGTGTTCATCGTCGGACAGCACGCCATGGCGGGGACCAGGAACGGGCTGCTGGCGCACACCCAGAGCCGGCGGGTGAAGGAGTTGACGCTGAACGGGCGGCCGGCGGGGGAGATAGCGCAGACGGCGGCGATCGCGGGGCACTTCGGGATCCCCGTGGTCCTGCTGAGCGGGGATGAGGCGGCCTGCGCGGAGTTCCTCGCGCTCCAGCCCAAGGGCGAGACGGTGGCGGTGAAGAAGATGGTGGGGACGGCCTCGGCGCTGAGCCTGTCGCACACGGAAGCGAAGCGGCTGATCCGCCAGGCGGCGCGACGGGCGGTGATGCGGATCGGGGAGTTCAAGCCCTGGAAGATCGAGGGACCGGTCGAGATGCGGTTCGAGTACCTTCCGGAGAAAACCCCGGAGGGAGCCGAGAAGGCCGCGCCGCCGCGCGTCTACCGCGGGCGGGATGTGCTGGAGGCTTATCGGGAGCGGTTGAAGGGATAGCGGGGAGAGGGGCAGGTCGTCACAACTCGATCCCGGATCCGGGGAGTGGTTTGCGCTGGAGGGCCAGGCGCCAGCCCCGGCGCTGGTTGAACTGTACCAGGTCTCCCTCCAGGCCGGCCTCCCACAGGGCCTTCCGCAACCGGTAGACCAATTGCAGCAGGGCGCCGTGACTGATTCGCCTGCCGGCTTTCTTGCTGAGTGAGGCAAGCAGTTCTTCCGCGGTCTTCCAGCCAACCAGGTGGTCGCCGCTAGGGCGGCCCTCGCTGGCCAACAGACACAGCAGGTCAGCCAGCAGGGGCGAAAGGTTGAGCTTCCGAAAGCCGCCGATGAGGAAGTCGGTCGAGCCGTCGCCGCGGGGCGTCAATTTGAAGTCTTGGATCATCGCATCTGGTTCCACGGTGCGAAACAGGGTTCGGCGGATAGGTTTGCGAGGTGGAGGCTTGCGTCCCCGCAGGCGCAACTCGAGGTCCTCCACTGCCCAGGCGATCTTGTCGAGCCGGTCACCGAGCGCGCCCTGTTCGCGCCGGGCGAGATCGATCTGTGGCCTGAGCGCATGCAGCCGCTCCAGGACATCCGCGACCGCAGAGGGCGCCAGCAGGACGGGGGTCGTGGCCGAAGGAACGGGAAAGGGGGCCTGGGGCGGGCCGGAGACGCCTGAGCCAACTGCGCTGAGGTCGCGGAACGGCATGGGTGGCCCCGTGGAAACGATGATACGCCGATCTAGCCACTGTGTCAACAGTTTCTTTTGATCGTGGCTAAGCGTGCTAGATTGCCACAGTTTGCCCGCTCCGGGATGCGAAACCGCAACGCTGTCTTGAACCGCGGTTGCAGTCTGTGGTAGGCTGCTCCTGTATGCCTGTTCCGAAGGGGGGCGCACGCCGGCGGCGCCGGCCGGAACCGGCGCCCGACGACGAGGCCCTGGTTTCCCTGGTCGCGCGGGAGTTCTGCAAGGGGCAACAGACGCTGTCGCAGATCGCCAAGCGGCTGGGCATCAGCCGGGAGCAGACCTACCCGCTGCTGCGCTGGGCCGCCTCGAGCAACCGCTTCCGCTACGTGCCGCCGCTGGAGGAGCAACTGTCGTCACAACTGCACCAGGAGCACTCCTGGCTGACGCGGGTGGAAGTGATCCAGACTTCGGTGGCGGCCGACATTGCCCATCACACTGCGGCTCTGCTCATGGAGCTGATCGGCGAGCACCGCCAGCAGCACCCGGACAGCCGGGAGATCCACATCGGCTTTGCGGGCGGATACCTGCTGCGCGAGGCGGCGCGGCTGTTCGCCCGGAGCTTGCAGGGCACCACGGAGGATCTCGAGGGATTCGCCTTCTGTTTCCACGCCATGGTGGCGGGATTCAACCCGCTGAACCCGATGGAGGACCCCAACGCGTTCTTCGTGTATCTGGCCGATGGCCTGCCGGTGGAATCGCGGTTTGTGCGGCTGCTGGCGCCGGGCTTGGTGACCCCGGAGGTGGAGCGGACGCTCAAGCCCATCGAAGGCATCAAGGAAGCCTACCAGGCGAGGGAGAAACTCGACATTGTGGTGTCCTCCGCAGGCGCCCACTGGGACAAGGGGTGCAGCCGGCTGCACAAGCTGTACTCGGAGCGCGGCGCGACGCAGCTCATCGAGGACCTGACCGGGGCCCGCTGCATCGGGGACATGATCTGGCGCCCGGTGGGGCGCACCGGCCCTATACACATGGAGACGCGGCTGCGGGCCATGACGTTGCTGGATCCGAGCGAGCTCCCCGGGTTCCTGCAAGAGGGCAAGAAGGTGCTGCTGGCGCTGGGGCCGTGCTACGACTGCGGCAAGCCGAAGGGCGAGATCCTGGACGCGGTGCTGAGGTGGAAGCCGCGTCACATCAGCCATCTGGTGGTGGACACCGGCAGTGTGTACGAGATGAGGGACTTGCGCCACCGGCGCTTGCGTTCAAGACACCCGGAAGGGCCGGGCGCGCGCGCAGCGAGCGCGAACGGCATGTAGCGGCCGGTTTCAGCCACCACAACCACCGTAGGGGGGATCCCGGCGCCGGGGTAACGGGCACGGCTGCGGCGGTGGGCGCACAGGGGCGATCTGGGGCCACGTGAAGAGCAATCAAAGGAAGTAACCTATGTCCCCGGGAGAGCATCTGCCCGGGTAGAAGGAGGGAACGGACATGGGGAACCAGATCAGAAGGGCGGTCACAGTTCTGGCAGGCGCGCTGCTGTTCACGGCGGGCCTCCAGGCTTCCACTACCACGGCGAAGCCGCCGGCTCCTCTGGCGGAGCGGATCCGCAAGGAGTTGGTGATGCTGCCCTGGTACGGCGTCTTCGACAATCTGTCCTTCCAGTTGGACGGGAACAAGGTGACGCTACTGGGACAGGTGTCACGTCCCACGCTCCGCAGCGATGCGGAAAACGTGGTCAAGCACATCTCCGGGGTGGCGGAGGTGGCCAACCAGATCGAAGTGCTGCCGCTGTCGGGGTTTGACAACGGCATTCGGCTGCGCGTATACCGGGCGGTCTTTGGGTTCAGCTCGCTGTACCGCTACGGCCTGGGGGCGCAGCCCAGCATCCGCATCATCGTCAAGAACGGCAACGTGACGCTGGAAGGGGTGGTGGCCAACGCGACGGACCGCAACCTCGCGGAGCTGCGCGCCAATGGCGTCTTCGGCGTCTTCGCCGTCGTCAACCACTTGCAGGTAGAGAGCCGCCGGTCCTGAAGCGGGCCGAGGCGGGCCGAGCGGGGCCTGGACCTCGACCTGGCTTTCGACCGTGGGCGGCCGGTTCCGGATGGGCCGGCCGCCCTTGGTGTTTCAGGGGCAGAAGTTCCTCTCACTCCCTCCGCCGTCGCCCTTCCCGGCCTATTGTTGTATAGGAGGGACGACTGCCATGACCAGGAGATTCTTTCTGCAATCGACCACTGTAGCGGGAGCGGCGGCCACCGAAGTGGTGGTGGAGCGGGCGCAACCGGGCCAGCCGCACGCGGGCAAAGTGCTGGCGTTCATACAGCCGCACTCGGACGACGAGATGTTTGCGGCGGGGACCATCGCCAAGCTGCTCAGCGAAGGATACACGGGGCACCTGATCCGGACGACGAACGACGAGTGCGCGGGGCCGGGGACGGTGGGGGAAACCGTGCTGGCCAACGAGCGGGACAACCAGGAGGTGGCGCGGGTGTTGGGGCTGAAGCAGGTCTTCGACCTCAACTACCGCAACCACCGCATGGACGGGATCTCGGCGCTGGAGTACCGGGCGCGGTTGATCTTCCTGTTCCGGCTGCTGAAGGTGGACACGGTGATTAGCTACGACCCGTGGGGGCACTACGAGGAGAACCCCGACCACTACGTGACGGCGGCGGGCGTGGAGGCGGCCTGCTGGATGGCGGGCATGGGCAAGGACTACCCGGAGCACTTCGCGGCGGGGCTGAAGCCGCAGCGGGTGAAGGAGCGGTACTACTTCGCGCGGGGGCCGCAGCTTGTGAACCGGGTGGTGGATGTGAGCGGGGTGATCGAGAAGAAGATCGACGTGATGCTGGCCAACCGGGCGCAGGGGCCGGCCGGCGAGGCGGGAGCGCGGCTGCGGCAGAGCCTGGCGGAGCGCGGGCTGCGGCTGCCGCTGCTAGGGAACGACGATCAGACGGCGAACCGGCAGTACATCCGGGAGTTCCTGCTGCGCAAGGAACGGGAGCTGGGGCGGGCCTACGGGGTGGAGTACGCGGAGGGGTTCCACTACATCGGGCCCGAGGAGAGCGCGGCAGAGGAGTACGTCAAGAGGAATGCGGTGAGGGTGCGGTAAGAGGGGAAAGGAAAGGCAAAAGGCAAGAGGCAAAAGGGAAAAGGATGTGGAACTTCTTGGGGGGCCGGAGGGAATTAGAGGTAGCAGCGACGTCATGAAGAGCGAAGAGCCGAGCGATGAAGAGTTGCTGCGGCGGATGAGGGCGGGCGACGAGGGCGCGTTCACGGCGTTGTATCGCCGGCGGCAAGGCCGGGTGTACCGGTTCGCCCTCCACATGAGCGGCTCGGCGACGCTGGCCGAAGACGTGACGCAGGAGGTCTTCCTGACGCTGATACGGCAGGCGGACCGGTGGGATCCGAAGCGCGGCACGGTGGCGGCGTACCTGTGCGGAATTGCGCGGAAGCGGGTGCTGCGAAGTATCGAGCGGCGGCGCCCGGAGGCGGAGTTGGGGGCGGAGGCGGCATGGGGGGAGGACCCGCTGGGTCAAGCGGAGCGCGCGGAGAGCATCGAAGCGGTGCGGAGCGCGGTGCTGGCGCTGCCGGCGCACTATCGGGAGGTAGTGGTGCTGTGCGAGCTGGAGGAGATGGACTACGCGGAGGCGGCGGAAGCGTTGGCGTGCCCGGTCGGGACCGTGCGGTCGCGGCTGCACCGGGCGCGGGGACTGCTGGCGGAGAAGCTGGTTGGGGCGGCGCGAGAGCCGGCGAGGTGCGGGACATGAGTGGTCGGGAGTCTGACGCGGAAGTGAGTGCCGCGTTGCGGATGCTGGCGGCCGAGGCGAGGCACGCGGAGGCGCCGGCGTGGGTCGAGGCGGCGCTGGTGGCGGCGTTCCTTGAGCGAGCGGCGGGAGCACGGCCGGCGTGGTGGCGGCTGCCGCGGTGGGCGACGGCGGGTACGGCAGGCGCGCTGGTGGTGGTGGCGGCGGTGACCCTGATGCGGCGGGGCGAGCCGCCAGCGGTCATTCAAGAGCGCGAGATCGCGACCGAGTTCATTCCGCTGGTCTACGGGTACAACCCGGGGCCGTCGGAGAGCGCGCAGGTAGTGCGGGTGAAGCTGCGGCGGAGCAGCCTGGCGGCGTTGGGGCTGCCGGTGAATCCGGAACGCAACGCGGAGCTGGTCAGCGCAGATGTGGTGGTGGGCGAGGATGGGGTGGCGCAGGCCATCCGGTTGGTGTCAAGTTTCTAAACATTCTGAGCAGTCAAGGAGGTACGTATGAGAATGCTCATTGGCTTGTTGGCAGTGGCGGCGGCCGGCGCGCAGGTCCACGTGCAGGTGCAGGAGGACCGGATGAAGTGGCTGGCGTCGGAAATGAGGATCGAAACCGAGCTGACAGGGGCGGTGATCAAGGGAGCGCCGTACGCGGCGGAGGCGATTACGGAGACCACCCAGATGCTGTACGACGGCAACCGCATCCACCGCAAGAGCACGGCCAAGATCTACCGGGACAGCCAGGGACGCACGCGGCGGGAGCAGACGCTGGAGGCGCTGGGCCGGTGGGTGACCGTGGAGCCGCTTCAGACCATTCTGATCAGCGATCCGGTGGCGAAGGCAAGCTACTCGCTCGACCCGCGGACGCGGACGGCGCGGAAGCTGATGATACACACTGGCGGTACGGGCCAGCAGATCCCGCACGGCGTGCCGGGGGGCGTCGTGGGCGGTGTTCGCGGAGGCGTGGCGGGCGGCGTCGGCGGCGAGCGGATCGCGCACCAGCAGACGTTCGAATTCAGGACCAAGGGGACCTTCGAGGAGCGCGTGCGCGCCCCGGAGACGAAAACGGAGTCGCTGGGCCGGCGCAACATCGAGGGCGTGGAGGCCGAGGGCACGCGCTCGACGATGACCATCCCGGCAGGGGAGATGGGCAACGAGCGGCCCATCGAGATCGTGAGCGAACGGTGGTACTCGCCGCAGTTGCAGGTGGTGGTGTACAGCAAGCGGATCGACCCGATGTTCGGGGAGACCGAGTACCGGCTCGCCAGCATCAACCGGGGCGAGCCGCCAGCGTCGTTGTTCGAGGTGCCGGCGGACTACACTAGCACGAAGAGCATGCTCAAGGTGGCGCCGCGGAAGGCGCAGACGAAGGAGTGAACAGCCGGGGGGACCGGGAAGGTCAGGCTGGAGCTGCGCCGTAGTCGGGAACCTTCAGGGAGGCTCCGCCTGCCAGAGCCGAGCGGTGGGCGATGATGCCGGGGGCGGTGTAGGCGGCGGCCTCCCAGATGTTGACGGCGGGGTGGCGGTCCTCGAGGATGGCGCTGATGAATTCGTGCGTGATGAAGGTGTGCGAGTTGCCGTGGCCGGTCTTGACGCGCAGGGGCTCGGGCAGGCGGTCGAAGAAGTCAGGGACCGGGAAGGCTCCTATGGAGACTTTGCCTTCCGGGTAACCGTTGGGGTCCAGCACGGTCTCGCCGGGCTGGCCGATGCTGATGACGGTGTTGGGCGAGCGCTCGGGGCGGGCCATGAGGAAGGAGAGGCGGTCGCCATAGAACTGGGCGCGCTCGGTGCCGCCGGCCGCCACGTGCCAGAAGACGGAGATGCGGGCGCAATGCCCGCGTGAGGTCTTGAAGAACCCAGTCGTGTTCCAGAAGGGATTCTTGTAGCGATTGGTGCGCAGGATGGGATGCTGGTCGCCCCAGCCTACGGCTTGAACCTCGACCAGGCGTTCGCCCGTGACGGGGACCACCATGCCGGTGGAGTGCGTGGGGTAAAGCATAGGCGGGTACCCATAGCGCCAGGTGGGCGAGCCATCGGGTTCGTACATGAGGGGCAAGAGGCCTTCGTGGTGGTATTCCGCTTCTGAGTAGAAGATCGTTCCGAACTTACCCTCCCGCGCCCACTCCCGACAGAGGATGATCTCAGGGCGGTAGTAACTGGTTTCCGCCATCATGTACTTGAGGCCGGTGCGGCGGACGGCCGCGAGCAGGCGCTCCAGCTCCTCGATGGTCATGCCAGCCGGGACGGCGCTGATGACGTGCTTGCCGGCCTGGAGGGCCTGGACGGCCATCTCGACGTGCAGGGGCGCGGGGGTGAACAGGGCGACGGCGTCCAGGTCGGGGCGCCGAAGCAGCGCGCGGTAGTCCTTGTAAGTGGCAGAGCAGCCGTAGACCTGGGCGAGGCGGGCGAGGCGGTCGTCGCGCAGGTCGCAGACGGCGGTGACCCGGGCGTTGGGGTGCAGGTGCCACTGGAAAGTGGCGCCGAAGTTGCCGCCCACGACGCCGAGGCGGACCTGACGTCCCGGGGCGAGGGCTGTGGTGGATGCGAGGAAATCTCTGCGTGTCAGCATGGGCCTGGATTCCGTAGAAAGGATACCCTAGATGCGATATTCTTGGCTGTGACCATGAGGCCCAGCAGGAGAGGTTTTCTCGGGGCCGTGGCGCTGGGATCAGTGGGGACGCCGGCGCCGGCGGCGGGGCCACTGGACGGTTTCCTGATCGCGCGGCGGCACCGCCTGGTGCGGGAGCAGCCGACGCCGACTTTCTTCGAAGGGATGCTGCTGGGCAACGGCGACGTGGGGGTGTGCGTGACCGTGCGGCCGGACGCGCTGGGGCTGCACATCGGCAAGGAAGACTCCTGGGACATCCGGGTGAGCGAGGAGCACTACCCGCACGTGCTCGAGTTCCGCGAGCTGCTGAAGCTGTGGGAGCGGGCCAGCCAGGAGGCGAAACGGCAGGGCAAGCCGGAGATGCTGTTTCTGGAGACGAGCATCGACTTCTTCCGGGAGTACACCGCGAAGGTGCGGTCCTCGTACGCGAAGCCCTGGCCGCGGCCGTGGCCGTGCGGGATCGTGTGGGTGCACTGGGACGCGCGGATGGTGCGGCTGGTGCAGCAGGTGCTGGATCCGTCGAACGGGTTGCTGACGGTCACGCTGGAGTACGACGGTCCGCGGGGCGAAAATCCTGCGACAGGCACCGGTGTCCACGCGCAAACTACGCTTGGGACACCGAAGCCAGTCCCGGATTTTCCGCGGCGGCGGTTCACGCTAGAGTGCTTCGTGAACCAGACTACCGGGCACGTGGTGGTGGCCAGCGACGCGGCCGCGCCGATCACGTCAGTGGCGTACTATCCGAACATTGACCGGGAGGCGGCGCTGCCGGCGCCGGAACTGGAGGCGGGCAACGGAGAGTTCTTCTGCTACCAGCATTTCCCGGCAACGGCGCCGACGGCGGAGAGGCCGAACCCGCCGCGGTCGGCGGACGACCGCAACTTCGCGCTGGCGGCGCGCCTGAGCGGCGCGTGGAAGGCGGAGTCCTCCGCGACACGGGTGTTCTTGCGAAGCGGCGCGGAGCAGCGGTTCCGTCTGGACCTCACGTTGTTCACGCCGCGGGACCACAAGGACAACGTCGCGCACGCGCGCCGCGAGGCCGCGCGGCTGGCGGCGGTGCCGCTGGGGGAGCTGCGGAGAGAGTCGGAGCAGTGGTGGCGGCGCTTCTGGGGGAAGTCGGCGGTGGAGCTGGCGGACCGGGAGCTGGAGCGGATCTGGTACCACAACCAGTACTGGCTGGCGTGCTGCCTGCGGGAGGGGAAGGTGGCGCCGGGACTGTTCGGGAACTGGACCAGCGGCCGG
>CAZIRH010000105.1:0-12325 GCA_964541065.1 uncultured Solibacteraceae bacterium | reverse complement strand
GCTGCCCAGCCGCTTGGCCCAGCGCGCCGCGTCCATGGCCGAGTTGCCGCCGCCTATCACCACCGTGCGCGCGCCCACCCGCACCGGCGTGTCGCTCGAAGGGAACTCGTAGGCCCGCATCAGGTTGATGCGCGTCAGAAACTCGTTGGCTGTGTACACCCCGAGCAGGTTCTCGCCGGGAATGCCCATCAGGTGCGGCAGGCCCGCCCCCGTTCCCAGAAACACCGCCGCGAAGCCCTGCGCGAACAGTTCCTCCAGGGTGGCCGTTCGCCCGACGATGAAGTCCGTGCGGAACTCCACGCCCAGCGCCCGCAGCCGGTCAATCTCTTCGCGGATGATCTCGCGCGGCAGCCGGAACGGCGGAATCCCATAAGCCAGGACGCCCCCCAACTCGTGCAGCGCCTCGAAGACCGTCACTCGGTAGCCCCGGCGCACCAGGTCGTACGCCGTGATCAGCGAGGCCGGGCCGCTGCCCACCAGGGCCACTTTCAGGCCGTTAGGCCGAGCCAGGGCGGGAAGGCGCGCCTCGCCCGAGCTGCGGTGGTAGTCGGCTGCGAACCGCTCCAGCGACCCGATGGCCACCGGCTCCAGTTTCTTGCCCAGCAGGCACTCCTTCTCGCAGTACAGCTCGTGCTGGCAGACCCGGCCGCAGATGCCCGGGAAAGGGTTCTCCTCGTTGATCTTGTCGAAGGCCGCGCCGAAGTCCCCCTCCACCATCCGCGCGATGAAGCTCTTGATGTCGATGCGCAGCGGGCAGGCCTCGATGCACTTGGGGTCCTTGCAGTCCAGGCAGCGCAGCGCCTCAGCCGCGGCCCGCTCCAGGGAGAAGCCCAAGGCCACCTCCTCACAGGTGGTGGCGCGTTTCTCGGAATCCAGCAGCGGCAACTGCTGCCGCGGCGCTTTGGGCGTGCGCTTGGGCTTGGGCCGCCGGGGGGCCTCAGGGCCGGCCGGGCTGACGGTTTCCTCTGCTTGCTGCATATTGCCTCGGCTGATCGCAGCTCCTCGCTTCGCGGGGCTCCAAAGGGGCCCCGACTGACCCCCTCTATTCGCCAGAGGATCGATTCCCTCTACCAGGATAGATGCAGGATCGTCCGAGGCGCAACCGAAGAACAGTCGCGAGCGGCAGGGGCCTGCCCGGAGGCACAGTGTTGCGTTTCTCAGCATCGGGTGTTGTCGATTGCACCCACACCTGTGGACTTTCACCCAGCGCTGTAGCCATATGCCGCACAAATCTGCCGCCTGCTCGGGTGTGGATTTCAGCCGCGGAATGGGTTAACATGGGAACAGGATTGCACTTTGCAGGCCACGGCGGCCTTCGGGCACCGCCCCCAAGGCTTTGGTCCGGTTCCTGCTACCGGATAGCTCGCAGTACTGCGTTACTGCCACTCGGAGGATTGCATGCGGACACGGCTAGCGATGCGCCTCATTGTAGCTGTGCTGGTAGTCGTCGGCGCAGCGGTGTTGCTGAGCAGCTCGGACAAGCCGGCTTTCACTGCCGCGGACAAGGCTTTCTACGCCGATCAGAACCTCATCAACTTCGTGCGGCCCGGCCTGGTGGTGAAGATCCTTTCGGCGGAAGTCGCCGCCGACGGCACCATCAAGACTCGCTTCACGCTTGCCGACCCCAAGGGTCTGCCGCTGGACCGGGAAGGCATCACCACTCCCGGCGCCATCACCGTCCGGGCGATCGCGGCCTACATCCCCAAGGGCAAGACTCAGTACGTGGCGTACAACGTGCGCACGATCTCCAGCCCCATTACCAACCGGAGCGCCCCACAGGCCACCTTTGACTCGGGCGGCGTGTTCCAGAAAGTCGCCGACGGCGAGTACATCTACACCTTCGCCACCAAGGCGCCGGCCAGCCTCGACCGGACCGTCACGCACAGCATCGGGGTCTATGCCAGCCGGGATCTGAGCGAGTTCGAGCTGGACATGCTGGCGAACTACGACGACGAGGTGTACAACTTCGTCCCGGACGGCTCCAAGGTGACCGTAACCCGCGACGTGATCCGCACCCAGAGCTGCAACAAGTGCCACGACCCGGTGAACTTCCACGGCAACCGCCGCTCGATGGAGCTGTGCGTGCTCTGCCACACCCCGCAGAGCGTCGATCCCGACACCGGCAACACCGTGGATATGCCGGTGATGACGCACAAGATCCACATGGGGAGCTCCTTGCCCAGCGTCCGGGCGGGCAAGCCGTATCAGATCATCGGCTTCAACCAGGCGGTGCAAGACTTCTCGACGATCGTCTTTCCCGCCGATGCCCGCAACTGCACCTCTTGCCACGAGCAGAACACCGGCGCAGCCCAGGCCAACGCCTACCTGAAGCCCACCCGCGTGGCCTGCGGGGCCTGCCACGATAGCGCCAACTTCGCCACGGGTGAAGGACACGCCGACCTGCCTCAGGTGAGTGACAACCAGTGCGCCTCCTGCCATGTGCCGCAGGGCGAGCTCGAGTTCGACGCCTCGATTCGCGGGGCCCACACCATGCCCACTTTCTCCCGGGATCTGCCCGGCACGGTCTTCGAGATTTTGGCGGTCAATGACGGCGTGGCCGGCCAGCGGCCCACCGTGACCTTCTCGCTCAAGGACAACAGCGGCAAGCCCATCCTGCCCTCGGAGATGACGCGCCTGTCGCTGGTGCTGGCCGGGCCGACCAGCGACTACCCGAGCTACCTCAGCGAGGACGTTCTCAAGGCCACCGGCACCCAGGACGGCCGCTACTTCTGGACCTTCCAGAACCCGATTCCAGCCAGCGCCAGGGGCTCCTACGCGGTAGGCATCGAGGGTTACCGCAACATCACGCTACTGCCCGGCACGACCCGCCAGCAGACCGTGCGTGACTCTGGCGCCAACAAGGTCTTCTACTTCCCAGTGGACGGCTCGAAGGTCGCCCCGCGGCGCCAGGTGGTGAGTATCGCCAAGTGCAACAACTGCCACTTCAGCCTGAGCCTCCACGGCGGCAACCGCAACCAGATCGAGCAATGCGTGCTGTGCCACAACCCCAACGTGGATGACGGCGGCACTCGCCCCAAGGACAAGGCGCCCGCCGAGTCCATCGACCTGCGCTACATGGTGCACAAGATCCATACCGGGAGGGAGATCGGAGGGGACTACGTCATTTACGGGCGCGGTGGCAGCGTCAACGACTTCGCCGAGGTGCGTTACCCCGGCGACCGGCGCGACTGCGCGGCCTGCCACGTCAACGGCTCCGAGCAACTGCCGCTCAGGGCTGGTCTGCTGGAGGTGAAGAGCCCGCGCGGGTTGCTGACCAGCATGGGTCCGGGCACCGCGGCGTGCCTGGGCTGCCACACTACCGTGGCGGCGGCCTCGCACGCGCTGGCCAATACCACCCGGCTGGGCGAGAGCTGCGCCGCCTGCCACTCCACCAGCAACGACTTTGGCGTGCCCAAGGTGCACGCGCGCTGAGGTTCGCAATGTAGAGTGGAGCAAGAGGCCACGAGTTCCATGGTTTGGTCGCCGCGGCCGCGCAACGCACCCCACACTCCTCCTCCTCCGTTAGCACGGGGACCCGGCCGAGCGGGTCTCCGGCGTGCGTTCGCGGCCGTGGCGGCCAATGTTCTGCTCGCGGCGCTCCTCCTTGGGGCGCCTCAGAAGCCGGCCGCGGAATACGCCGGTTCGGACACCTGCCAGGGCTGCCACGAAGGTCTCTTCGGCCCCTTCCGCAAGGACCCACACGGCAAGCTGGAAACCGACAAGCGCCGCGGCTGGGAAGGCCGCGCCTGTGAATCCTGCCACGGCCCGGGCGCCAAGCACGCCGCCTCGTCTTCAGCGCAGGACATCCTCAATCCTGCCAAGCTGGCGCCCGCGACGGCCGATCAGGGCTGCCTGAAGTGCCACCTCAACCAGCCGACACACCTCGGGCGGTTGCAGGGCGGCCACGCCCGCAGCCGGGTGGCCTGCGTGGCCTGCCACTCCATCCACCAGGGTCCGGAGAAGCTGCTGCCCCGGCAAGCTGCCGCCATCAACCGCGGCTGCGCGACTTGCCATACCTCGGAGTGGGCGGAGTTCCAGCGGCCCCATCGGCACAGGCTGCCCGAAGGGGCCATGTCCTGTGTGGATTGCCACAACCCGCACGGCGGCTTCCTGCCGGGCTCGGTGCGGGCCGTGTCGGCCAACGAGCCGGGCTGCTTCACATGTCACGCCGACAAGCGCGGGCCTTTCGCCTTCGAGCATCCGCCGGTGCGGTGGCAGGGCTGCCGCACCTGTCACGAATCGCACGGCTCGGCCAATCCCCGCCTGCTGACGCGCCCTGAGGTGCGCCTGGTGTGCCTGGAATGCCATGCCAACGTGGGTGTGGCGGGGCAGGCAGGCGGCGTGCCGCCGGCCTTCCATGACCTTCGGAGCGCCCGGTTCCGCAACTGCACCATTTGCCACACCAAGATCCACGGCTCGTACGTGGACCGCGCCCTGCGACGATGAAGACCGCCCTGCTGCTCTTGATGGCTCTGCCACTCGCGGCCCAGGCGCCGCAGGAGAAGGCTCCGCCTGCCAAGCCTGAGCCTTGGCTCACCGGCACGGCGGATTTCGGCTACCGCTGGGTGGGCAGCGTGGGCGGCGATCTCAACACCTACCGCAGCGTAGTGAACCTGGGCGACGGGCCGAAGCTGTTCAGTGTGGATCTGAAACTGGAGGATCCGTCGCGGCGCCTGTTTGACCGCCTCGAGGTGCGCGGCAGCTCCTGGGGCGGCGACCCGTACAACACCGCGCGCATCGACGCGCGCCGCGAGGGGCTCTACGAATTCACCTTCGACTACCGCAACGTCTCCTACTTCAACTTCCTGCCCTCCTTCGCCGATCCCACTCGCGAGCGCGGCTTCTTCCTCAACCAGCGCGCCTTTGACACGTTCCGCCGCTCGCGCGACTTCCGCCTGGACCTGTTTCCCGGCCGGCGCATCACCCCCTACTTCGCCTACCAGCGCAACATGGGGCGCGGCTCGGGCATCACCAACATCGTGCTGGACGCCAACGAGTACCCGGTGCGCACGCGCCTCTATGACCGCGCGGACGACTACCGCGGCGGCTTCCGCTTCCAGTTCCCGCGCTTCCACCTGACCCTCGAGCAGGGCGGCATCAACTTCGCCGACGATCAGAGCGTGTACGCGGAAGGCCGCAACAACGGCAACGTCACTGCTCCGGTCCTTGACCAGCGTCTGTTTCTGGCGAGTGGCACCCAGCTCTACCACGTCCGTTCCGACAGCCTTTACAGCCGGGCCATGTTCACCGCCAACCCGGTCTCCTGGGCCGACCTCTACGGGCAGTTCCTTTACAGCCGGCCGCACAGCCACGCGAACCTGGCCCAGCAGAACACGGGCAACTTCGTCAGCTTTTCGGCGCTGGCCTTCTACACGGCCCAACTGGATGCCGTGACGGCCGAGGCGCGCCAGCCGCATTCTTCTTCGAGTTTCAGCGCCGAGCTGCGGCCCCTCCGTCGCGTGCGCGTGGTCGAAAGCTGGATGACCGACCGGCTGCACAACGCCGCCTCGGCTCTTCTCACCGAGCAGCTCCTGGCTGGCGGGCGGAGCGTGAGCGCCGGGCAAGTTCTCTCCGCCCGGCGGCTGGTGCTGAACTACAGCCAGCAGCAGGTGGACGTGATCGTGGACGTCGATTCGCACCTGACGCTGCGGGTCGGCCACCGCTACGTCTGGGGCGATGCCGAGGCGCCGGCCGGGCTGCTCAACCAGCCGTTCGGCGCCGACCGGGGCCGACTGCGGCGGCACGTGGCGCTGGCCGGCGTGGGTGCGCGATTCGGCCAGAAGTTCCGCGCCAGCGTCGATTTCGAGGCCTCGCCCGGCGATCGCGCCTTCTTCCGCACCAGCCTGAACGGCTACCAGAAGGCCCGGGCTCGCGCTCGCTACCAGGTGTGGCCCTCGCTGGTGGTCGCGGCCACGCTCGGCCTCGTGCGCAACCAGAATCCCTCGCCCGGCGTGAGTTACGATTTCCTGAGCCGCGACAACTCCGCCTCGCTCTCCTGGGCCCCGGCGGGTGGAAAGCTCCTGAGTGTGCTGGCCGAGTACTCGCGCTCGACCATCCGCTCCGACATCCTCTACCTGGTGCCCAGCACACTGGGCCGCGAGCTGTCCTACTACCGCGAGCGTGCCCACGCGGCCACCGCGGTGGCGGACTTCAAGCTCCCCGGTTCGGGCGTCGTCAAACCGAAACTGAGTTTCGGCGGCTCGCTGTTCGCCTCCTGCGGCAGCCGGCCCGCGCGGTACTACCAGCCGCTGACCCGCATGGGTCTGGCCTTCAAGGAGCGCTTCGAGTGGAACTGGGAGTGGCGCTGGTACGCGCTCTCCCAGCCCCTCTACCTCTACGAGGGCTTCCGCTCCCACCAGTTCGTCACCGGCCTCCGGGTGACGATGTAGGGCGGGCGTCCCGCCAGCCGCAGCAGAGCGCTGGCAAGGAATGCAACCTAGCGGTTGGCGGCTGCCATCAGGGCGGTCGCGATCGCCAGGAGCGCCAATCCTGACAGAAGTATCCGCAGCGCACGCGATCCGGCTTTGGCCCATTCCCCGGTGACCAAGCCGGAGACGTTGGCCGCAACAATCATGAGGATCTGAAACAGCCCCCAGCCCGCCGAGGTTCCGAGCGCACCGAGGTAGCGGGTGGCCAGCCCGTATGTCGCGACGGCGCCCATCCAGAGCAGACCCATCAGCGCGCTCAAACCGACGTCAGGCCAGACCCGGCCAAACCGGGACCAAGTGCGGTTGCGATTGAGAAGGTAGACGGCATAGGCGGCGTTCGGGATCAATCCGCCGGCGAGAACAATGGGCCACACGGCGAAGGGGGCATTGGCCGGAGCGGCGCCGTATCGCACCGCCTGCCGCTCCAGCCCTCCGCCGAACGCCAGGCCGAAGTTCAGCATGGGCGCCATCACACCGCAGACGATGGCGAGCACGAGGGCGCCTGTGTAGACCGACTTCGGGCGGTGGGCGCCGGCCGTCTCAGCCATCTCGCGTTGCCGGCCGGCGTAGCCGCAGACGGCCACGCCCAGGAGCATGACCGCGGTGCCGGCCAGCAACAGACCGCCGCGCGAGGTCGTCAGGACCTCTGGACGTTGCACCATGACGGGCACCAGCGTGCCGAGCATGCCGCCCAGACCCAAGATGATGGCGAAGCCCAGCGCCAGGCCGAGCCTGACGACCGAGATTCCAAAGAGCACCTGGGCAATGCCCC
Source organism: uncultured Solibacteraceae bacterium (assembly GCA_964541065.1). GTDB lineage: Bacteria > Acidobacteriota > Terriglobia > Bryobacterales > Bryobacteraceae > VFZS01. The sequence goes on along the minus strand of CAZIRH010000105.1, from coordinate 5,125 downwards.
AACCGAAACCGAGCGACAGAGGCAGGAGGAGATCGCTGCGGAGAGCTCCAGAGTAAACACCCCACACATCCGGAATCGTGCCCAGGGCCAGCGCCCACGGTATCAGCACGAGCGAGACCAGGCTGAAGACGAGCCAGGTGTTTTCCCACCCCCAGTGGCGGGTGCGCTTGAGCGGGGTCATGCAGTTGCCCGCCGCGACGCCCGCCAGCAACACGAGCAGGAATCCGGTGCCGAGGTGCGGTGGCATGATGCCTTGAGACTCGCGCATTGTATCATGGTCCCGTGTCGGCCATTCTTCGCTCCGCCGGCTTTCTTGTACCATGACCAGTATGAGGGGCTGGCTGTGCGCCTTCGGCGCCTCTGCGGTCCTCTGGCTCAGCGCCGCGACCACCCTGCCGCTGCTGGTGGGTGACGCTGCGCGCGGGCAAGCACTGTTCCGTTCCCAAGGGTGCGTCACCTGCCACAGCCTGAACGGAAAGGACGACCAGACGGCGCGGGACCTGGGCGCTCTCGGCGGACGGGGCTACAGCCCGGCGGGGATGGCGGCCCTGATGTGGAACCACGCGCCGCGGATGTGGGCGGCCATGAGCAGGCCGGGCGTCTCCCGGCCGGCGCTGAGCGAGCAGCAGGCGGCGGACTTGTTCGCCTACTCCTACGCCGCGCGCTACTTCGACTTGCCCGGCGATGCCGGGCGCGGACGAGGCGTTTTCACGGCGAAGCGTTGCGCCGAGTGCCACGCGGGTCCCGCCCCGGGGCCCGGCGGGGCGCGGCCCGTGGCGACGTGGCCGTCTCCCAGCGACCCCATCGCCCTGGCGCAGCAGTTGTGGAATCACTCCGCTCAAATGCAGCCGGTCATGGCGCAGAAGGGCATCCCGTATCCGGAGCTCACCGCTCGGGATCTGAGCGACCTACTGGCCTACTTCGGCAGACTGCGGCTGGCAAAGGCGCAGCCGGCGGCGCCAGGCGCGAGGGACGCCGAGACCGGCGAACGGCTGTTCACCGAGAAGGGTTGCGCCGGCTGCCATTCCGGCGGCGGGGACTTTCGCACGCGCCGGACCCGCTTCAGCCTCACGGACTTCGCCGCGGCTCTCTGGAACCACGCGCGCCAAATGCCCAGCCGCCGGGTCAGCCTCAGCTACCAGGAAATGCGCCGGATCGTCGGCTATCTCGCCACGCTGCAATTCTTCGAGGAGCGCGGCAACCCCGACCGGGGCCAACAGGTCTTCCTCGCCAGGAAGTGCGGCGCGTGCCACCTCGATGAGGCTAGCGGCGCGCCCGACCTGGCGCAGAAGGCTGGGAGCATGTCCTCCTACGGCATGGTGGCGGCCCTCTGGAAGCACGGCCCAGCCGTGCTCGCACAGATGCGGCAGAAGAGCATCCGCTGGCCGCGGTTCAACGCCACGGAGATGGCCGATCTGACCGCCTACCTCCACGGCCCCGCGCTCAAACGGCGGTGAAGCGGCCTGCGCAGGGCCTCACTGCCCACGGAGCTTCTTCAGAGCCTCGCGCGCGCCCTGATTGTCAGGGTTCAACTGGAGGGAGCGCTCGTAGTTCTCAATGGCCAAGGCCTTGTCGCCGGCGGCCATGTGGGCCTCCCCCAGGCTGTCATACACATTGAACGAGTTCGGGAAGGCTGCCACGTTCAGCTTGAAAACCTCGACGGCCTCCGCGGTCTTCTTCATCCGAAGGAACGCGTAGCCCAGCCCGTTCATGTCCTGCTCGCTGATGGACTCGGTCTTCGGATTGGCGTCCCGCCGCTTGCGGTACGCCTGGAGGGCGGCCTGGGCGCCATCCCGGCGAATCGCCTGGAAGAGCCTCGCCCCCGGCGAGTCGTAGGTGGGATACTTCAGCCAGTCCAGCGCCGGCTGCGGGCCGCCCAGGGCCAGCGCGACGATCTCCGGCACGATCGCGAGGCCGTTGGTGCTGTTAGTGAAGACGACGAGGCCAGTCTTGCGTCTGGGGTAGGCCAGCATGTAGCACTTGAAGACGCTGTTGTCGCCCCAGTGCCAGAAGGCTTCCCCGCTGCGGGTCCTCTGCAAGCCCACACCGAGGCCCCAGGTCAGGGCCGCGGACAGCCGCGGCGGTTCCTTGGGATCGAGGCACTGGCTCCTGCAATTCTCGTTGATCCTGCTGTGCGGCGTCAGCATCTCCCGCACGGTGGCTCGCTTCAGCCCCGTGCCCTTCATCACCGCCAGCATGTAGCGCGCGTAGTCGCCAGCGGTGGTGTGCAGGCTGGCGGCAGCGTTGCCCTTTGATGGCTTCCCCTTGGGGGCCGCTTCGCCCGCCGTGCCGTGTCCGACGGCGGCCTGCGCGTCATAGGGTTTCTGCCACACGTAGCTCGAGTCCTTCATGCCCAGCGGCCCGAACACGGTCTTCTGCATGAACTCCTCGAGTGGCTGGCCGGTCAGGCGCTCGACCACGTTCTGAAGGTAGACAAAGCCCTCGCCCGAGTAACTGAACCTTTCCCCGGGCGTGAAGTGGATCGTCAGTGGCTTGCCTCGGGGCCGCCAGTTCGGAAAGCCCGTGGTGTGACTGAGGACCCGACGCGCGGTGATCAGCTTCAAGCGGTCGTCTTCGATGTACGGGGCGGGGAGGTACCGGCTCAGGGGCGCGTCCAGGTCCAGCTTGCCCTGCTCGACCAGTCTAAGCACCGCGTAGGCGAAGACCGGCTTGCTCAACGAGGCGGCCTCGAAGACAGTGGAGTCCTCCACGGTCTGAAAATTCATGGGCCCGCCGCGGAGGCCATAGCCCTTGACCCAGACCAGCTTCGCGCCGCGGATCAGTGCGACGGAAAGCCCGGGCACCTCCCCGGCGCGCATCAGCTCCGGAATTCTGCGGTCCAGATTGGCCACCAAGTCGCGGGTGGCCGCGGCGGCCGCCGCCAACCACACCGTGCTCAGTGCCACGGCAGCAGGAATAACCTTTCGCATAGAAAGGTAAGACGCTCGTGCAGGCGTTCCGGTTCGCCGCTTCGACGCCCCAGAGCGGGGCGCTCCGCTACTTCCTGACCGGGTTCCCCTCGACGTCCAGCACGACCATCTCACCCTTCACCACCCCGCGGACCGCGGGCTCGATCTTGGAGAGGTCGCCCACCAGCAGCAACGTTGACCCCTGCGGCGCCGCGTACTTCTTCGCCACGGCGTTGACCGCCGCCAGGCTGGTCTTCGCGAGCTCGGCGGGCTCGCGCTGAAGCTCGGACAGGGGCAGCCCCAGCGCCCATAGCTCGATCACCCGGCCGGCCACGCTGTCCAGGGTCTCGAACTGCTGGGCGTAGCCGCGAATGCGGTTGGCCTTGGCGTGGACCAGCTCTTCCTGGGAGGCGGGCTTCTCGCCGGCGAGGAAGCTCAGCTCCTTGAGGAACTCCACCACCGATTCCCGGGTCTTGTCGGTCTGCACGGTCCCCAGGGCCGCCCAGGCTCCCGCAGCCGCGTACAGGGCGGGGTAGGACGCCACGCCGTAGGAGTAGCCCTTGTCCTCACGGAGATTCAGCATGAGCCGCGAGGTGAAACTGCCGCCCCAGATGGTGTCGGCCAGGCGCAGGGCGAAGTAGTCATCGCTGCGGCGCGGTGGCCCGGGCAGGATCTGCACGACCATGGTCTGCGCCGCGTCCTGGCGGTCAATGAGGAAGACCTTGCCAGGACCCACGGGCCGGGGCTGCGGAAACGCAGCGGGCGCGCGGGCGCCGGAGGGCCACGTCCCGAAGGATTCCTTCGCCAGCGCCATCGCCTCCGCCAGGGAGATATCGCCGGCGAAGATCAGCGCGGAGCTGCCAGGCTTGAAGTGGCGCTCGTGGAACTGCACCAGATCCTCGCGGGTGAGCTTCTCGATGGTTCCCGGAAGACCGCCCTCCGGAGTGCCGTAGGGATGCTCACGCCCGAAGGCGAGCATGGGCGCGACGCGCGTTCCTACACCGTAAGGGTCCTGGGATTCCTGGGCCAGCGCGTCCAGGCGGCGCTTCTTCTGGAGATCCACCTCGGAGGCCGGGAACACGGGGTTGCGGATGACGTCGGCCAGGATGGCGAGGGCCGGAGCGAGGTTGCGCTTGAGCACCTCGCAGCCCAGCCGCGAGTACTCCCGCTGGGCGGAGGCGGAGATGGCGCTGCCCAGCTCGCCCATGGCCTCTTCAATCTCCAGCGCCTGGCGGGTCTTGGTGCCCATGCGCATGGCGCCGACCGCGAGGCCGGCCAGACCGGCCTTGCCCGCCGAGTCGTCGGCGGAGCCCGCGCGGGTCACCAGCGTGACGGCGACTTTCGGCAAATCCCGCCGCTCGATCAGCAGCACTTCCAGGCCGTTGTCGAGCCGGCCGGGCTGCACCTGGGGCACCTGAAAGGGGCGGTCGGCGCCGAGGGTTGGGGCTTGCGCGCGGTCCAGCGCCACCTGCGTCTCGCGCCCGGAGACCTCGGGCCGGAAGCGCACCAGCAGGCGATGGCGCGTGTTCAGCCAGCGGGCGGCCACGTCGCGAAGATGCACGACCGTGGGATTGCGGTAGCGCGCCAGGTCGGCTTCGAACTTGCCGGGATCGCCCAGGTAAGTGTTGTACTTGTTCAGCAGGTCGGCCTTGCCGCCAAAGCCGCCGATGCGCTCCAGTCCGGAGATGAACGAGTATTCCCACTTGGCCTTGGCGCGGCCGAGCTCCACCGGCGTGGGACCGTCCCGTGCCAGGCGGGCGATCTCCTCGGTGACGATGGCTTCAATCGCCGCCAGAGAGGCGCCCGGCCGGGCCGTCGCCCAGACCACGAACACGCCGGCGCCTTCGCGGCTCATTTGCATACTGGTCGCATCCGAGCACAGGCGCTTCTGGTAGACCAGGACCTTGTTGAGGCGGGAGGAGAGGCCGTCGGTCAGGATGGTCGAGAGCAGGTCGAGCTCGGCGTCGCCGGGCTGGAAGTAGGCGGGGGAGTGCCAGGCAAAGTAGGCGCGCTCCTGCGGGACGCGGTCCCGCACCTCGACGAGGCGCTCCCCTTCGAGCACCGGAATCCAGCGCGGCGGGCGGTCCAGCGCCGGCCCGGCGGGGATGCTTCCGAAATACTTCTCCGCCAGGCGCTTGGCCTCGACCGGGTCGATGTCCCCGACGATGGCCAGCGACAGGTTGTTGGGGGTGTAGAAGGTCCGGAAGAAGGTCCTC
>CAZIRH010000104.1:0-12465 GCA_964541065.1 uncultured Solibacteraceae bacterium | reverse complement strand
GGTCAATCTCCACGAATCGCGGGTCTCGCAGTTGAAGTCCCAGGCCATTCTGCGCCTGCGCTCGTATCTGCGCAAGCGCTGGCCGACCCGGGGCGAAACCTGACATGAGTTCCCCGCAAGAGCAGAAGGTTCCTGGCTGGCTGGCGGCGGCCTGGACGGAGGCGCTGTCCCGGGTCCTGGAGTCGCTGACCGGGGTCGCGCCCTTGGTGTCCTGGAGCCCGGGGGCGTTCACTGCGGAGCGGCCCGCCGAGGCCGCCGACCTGTTGTGGTGGGAGCAGCCGCTCACCGTGGCGCCGGGCACAACCCTGTGGGTGGGGACTCCCGTCGAAGCCTGGCGGGAAATCGGCGGGCAGGTCCTCCGTGCGAGCGGCGTCGAGAGCGATACCGAAGCCGACATCCGCAGCGCCTTCTTCGAGGTGCTCGGGCAATCGCTGTCAGGCCTGGCGCAAAGCATCGGACAGCGCTTGGGCCGAGAGATCAATTGCGAGGGAGGCGGCGAAGCCCCCCCTCCGCCCATGCCCTACGCATCGATAGAAACTGAAGTCGCGCAGGGAAGCGCCCCTCTGCCCGCGCTGCTGCTGGCGGTGGGAAGCAGGCTGCTCGATGCCCTGGAGGAGCCGGCCAGGGAACGGCAGACCACCGAGGTGGTCCCGGCGGCCGCCGTGAGCGCGCCCAGCCACACCGCCAGGACCCTGGACCTGCTGATGGAGGTGGAGCTGCCCGTCAGCGTCTCTTTCGGGCGGGCCGAACTTCTCCTGAAGGACGTGCTGAAGCTGACCACGGGCTCGATTGTGGAGCTGAACCGGACCGTGGACGAGCCCGTCGAGCTGATCGTGAACAACTGCGTGATTGCGCGGGGCGAGGTGGTGGTGGTGGAAGGCAACTACGGCCTGAGGATCACGCATATCATCAGCGCTCAAGAGCGGTTGAGAACGCTGAAGTAAAGGACGAACGCCCATGGCGCTGGACCGGGTTGTGCTTCCGCTGAGCTACTACGCGCTGCTGCTGTCCGGGCTGGGGCTGTGCCTGTACCTGTTCATGGCGCTGAAGGTGGAGATCCGGAAGCTGGAGACGCGCTGGAGCCGCAAACAGCGGGGACTGGAAGAGACCATCCACGCCGTGCAGGCCGAGCTGGACGAGGTGAAAGAGCGCCTGCGGGAGGCCGAGGAGCGGGCAGGAGTCTTGGTGGCGCCCACTCCTCCGCCTTCCGGACTCAACCTGAGCAAGCGAACTCAGGCCCTGAGGATGTTTGCCCGGGGCGAACCTCCCGAACGGATCGCGGCCGCGCTGAGCCTGCCGGACAGCGAGGTGCAGTTGCTGCTGAAGGTGCAGCACATGGTCGCCGAGCAGGCCCCGGTTTCGTAACTGTGTGACCGATCGCGCTTGCGCTCGGCTGTGCGCGTGTGCGACAACGCGGTGTGATGGACGATCGAGCGATGAGCGCGAGACCGCCAGTGCCGAAGTTCAAATCAGAGGCCGACGAAGCGAAGTGGATCTTCCGCCACCAGCGTCGGCTGGCGGAGGCTTTCGAATCCCCTGATCGGGCATCCCTCACGGTCGAGAAGGCCCTGGCCAACTCCAGAGCCAAACGCGGGCGGGCCCTGGTGATGCTCGAGTTGTCAGCCGCTGATCTGGCGCGTTCCCGGCAGCTTGCCGCCGATGCGCGTCTGGGGCACGAGTCGTACCTGAGGCAACTCCTTCACAAAGCGATCAGGCAAGAGGCACAGCGGCTCTAGTTTGGTGGGTGACGGCCGCTCACTCTTCCGGCTTGCAGCCGAGGATGGCTACGCTGGCGGCGTCGGCGTGGGCCAGCATCTCCTCCCGGTCCAGGAGCAGCGTGCGCCCGGCGTCCACGGCCAGGGCGGTCGTCCCCGTCTCCACCATGACGGGGATGGTGTTCACGCCCACCACGGGCACGTCGAAGAGCAGGTGCTCGCGCCGCCGGCTCGCCTTCACCAGCGTGAGGCGCCGCCCGTTGACCAGGCTGGCCGCCCGGCGCAACATGGCGTCGGTGCCCTCCATGGCCTCCACCGCCACGCAGGCTCGCTCGCAGATGGCCACGCTCTGCCCGATGTCGAACCCGGCCAGCGCCCCCGCCACTCGCCGCCCGTATTCGATGTCGGCCAACTCCTCCGGCGCCGGCTTCCGCGCCGTCAGCACGCCCTCGGCGGCCACCAGCGGCTTCAGGAACGCGGTCGAATCCACCACCCGGAAGCCTTCCTCCTCCAGCAACCTCACCACGGCGCCGATCAGGGCGGCCGTGTTCTTCTCCCTGAGCGAGGCCAGCAGCTTGAACAGCCGCCAGTCCGGGCGAATCGCAGAGAAGATCTGCGCGTGCTTGACCTGCCCGGCCAGCACGATCTCCTGGACGCCCTCGGCCTTGAGGATCTCGATCAGCCGGCTGAGCTGCCCCAGCGAGATCCAGTGGCAGCGCGCGGCGGCCTGCTCGATCTCCGGCCAGGCCTCCTCCTTGATGGCGACCGCCACCACCTCGTGCCCCAGCTTGCGGGCCGCCTCCAGCGCCAGGATGGGGAACCGGCCGTTGCCGGCGATCAGGGCGTATTTCACTTGATCACGCCGCGCTCGGAGACCCGGATGAACTCGAGCAGTTCCTCCAGCTCCGCGAAGGAGGGAGTCTCGCTGCGGATGCGCTCGACGGCCTGCGAAGTGTTCAGCCCCGCGTGCGTCAGCAGCCGGAAAGCCGTCTGCAAGCCCTCGATGGTCTCCTTGGCGAACCCGCGCCGCTCCAGCCCCACCCGGTTCGCGCCGAAGGTCTTGATCTCGCGCTCGCTCACGGTCATCGAGAACGGCAGCACGTCCTGGGTGACCACACTGTAGCCGCCGATCATGGCGTGGCGGCCCACCCGGCAGTACTGGTGCACGCCGGTGAAGGCGCCGATCACGGCCCAGTCGCCAACAAGGACGTGCCCGCCCACGGTGACGCCGTTGGCCAGCACGATCTGATTGCCGATCTGGGCGTCATGGGCCACGTGAACGTAGGCCATCAACAGGTTGTCGTCGCCGATGCGGGTCAGCATCCCGCCGCCTTCGGTGCCCCGGTGAATGGTGACGAACTCCCGGATCTTGTTGCGATCCCCGATGCGCGTCTCCGACGGCTCGCCCTTGTACTTCAGGTCCTGCGAGGCCACCCCCACCGTCGAATAGGGGAAGAAGATATTGTCCTCGCCGATCAGGAGGGGGCCTTCCACGTAGACATGCGCCATCAGGCGCGTGCGCGCGCCGATCTCGACATCCGCGCCGATGATTGAATACGGCCCGATTTCAGCGGAGGCGGCGACCCGCGCTAGCGGGTCCACTTGGGCGGTGGGGTGGATGGCCATGGATCGAGCGGCTCAGGGCGTCTTGAGCGGGGCCTCGCCCAGATCGGCCAGCTTGCACATCACCTCGGCCTCCGCCACCACCTGCCCGTCCACGGTGGCCTGCCCGTACAGCTTGGCCACCCGCGACTTGCGCTTGGCCACTTTCATCTCGATGCGGAGCTGGTCCCCGGGCACCACCGGCCTGCGGAACTTGGCCTGTTCGATGGTGGCCAGGTAGACCACCTTCTGGCGGTCCGCAAGGTCTTTGAGCACCAGCACGCCCGCCACCTGCGCCATGGCCTCGATGATCAGCACCCCCGGCATCACCGGAAAGTCCGGGAAATGACCCGCGAAAAACGGCTCATTGCCGGAGACGTTCTTGATGCCCACGATGCGGTCCGGCTCCAGCTCGAGAATGCGGTCCACCAGAAGCATGGGGTAGCGGTGCGGCAGTATCTTCTGAATGGCCTGAATGTCCAGCATGGGGAGTCGTTATTATAGCAGGCGATGGACGCCCTGCTGTCGTACGCCCACACCTGCCAGGCCGAGATGATGCGCCTGATTCAGGCGCTCGTCGAGTGCGAGTCGCCCAGCGACGATGCCGCCGCCCTCAACCGCTTCGCGGATCTCGTCTCGGATGCGCTCTCCGGACTGGCCCGCGTGCGCCGAAACCCTGGCGGCGAGCGCGGCCCGCACCTGGCCTGCGAGTTCGATCTCCCCGGCCCCAACCAGGACGGCCAGATCCTCCTGCTCGGGCACTCGGACACCGTCTGGCCCGTTGGCACACTCGCCCGGATGCCCTTTCGCCAGGCCGAGGGAAGGCTCTGGGGCCCCGGCGTGCTGGACATGAAGACCGGCATCGCCATGGCCGTGTTCGCCGCGCGGGCCCTGCGCGAGCTGGACCTGCCTGTCCGCCGCCGTATCTGCCTGCTGCTCAACTCCGACGAGGAGATCGGCAGTCCCTCCTCGCGTCCGCTCACCGAGAGACAAGCCCGCGGCAGCGCCGCTGTGCTGGTGCTCGAACCCGGCGCCGGACTGGACGGCAAGCTCAAGACCGCGCGCAAAGGCGTCGGCGACTACACGCTGGTGGTCCGCGGCAAGGCCGCCCACGCTGGCGCCGATTTCACCGCCGGCGCGAGCGCCATCCTCGAACTCGCCCGCCAGATCGGGAAGATCGCCGCCTTCACGAACCTCGCACGCGGCACCACCGTCAACCCCGGAGTGATCTCCGGCGGCGCGCGCCCCAACGTGGTGGCTTCCGAAGCCCGCGCCGAAATCGATGTCCGTGTGCTGCGCCTGAAGGACGCCGAGGCACTCGACCGCAAGTTCCGCGGCCTGCGCCCCTACGATAAGCGCTGCACCCTGGAGTTGTCCGGCGGCCTGAACCGCCCGCCCATGGAGCGCACCCCGGCCAGCCGCCGCCTGTTCCGCCTGGCTCGCCGGCTGGCCGCCGAGGTCGGCATCGCTCTCGAGGAATCCCTGAGCGGCGGCGGCTCGGACGGCAACTTCACCGCCGCCCTGGGCGTCCCCACCCTGGACGGCCTGGGCGCCGTGGGCGAAGGCATGCATGCCCCCGAGGAGAGCGTCCTCATCGACCCTCTCCCCGCCCGCACCGCCCTGCTGGCGAAGCTGCTGCTGGCGATCTAGGCACAATACTGCTCAGTTTGCCGCATCCTGACCGCTCCCCGCCCAGGGGGCACCTGGTCGCAGCTCGGTTCAGAGCCACGACCGTGAGGGAGTGGTCCAGGCCTATCTGAACAGTATTGAGGTTAACGCTGATGACTAGTGACGGAAATGCCGGAGGCCGGTGAAGACCATGGCGAGGCCGAGGCGGTCGGCGGCGGCGATGACTTCGTCGTCGCGGACGGAGCCGCCGGGCTGGATGATGGCGGTGACGCCGTGGCTGGCGGCCTCCTCGACGCCGTCGGGGAAGGGGAAGAAAGCGTCGGAGGCCAGCACCGAGCCCTGAAGCGGCAGGACGGCTTTCATGGCGCCGAGCTTAACCGAATCGACGCGGCTCATCTGGCCGGCGCCGACGCCCACGGTCTGCCCCAGGTGGGCGTAGACGATGGCGTTGCTCTTGACGTGCTTGACCACCTTCCAGGCGAACTCCATGGCCGCCCACTCCTCCAGAGTGGGGGCGCGCGCGGTTTTCACCAGGGCCTGCTTGCGATCGAAGCGGCCGGCGTCCGGGGTCTGGACCAGCAGGCCGCCGCTGATGGACTTGATGAGCAGGTCGTCCGGCTTGGGGTTGGCGACCTTGAGCAGGCGGAGGTTCCGCCTGGCGGTGAGGAGGGCCAGGGCCTGGGGGGTGTAGTCCGGAGCGGCGATGGCCTCGATGAAGGTCTTGGCGATCTCACGGGCGGTCTCCTCGTCGAGGGGGCGGTTGAAGCCCAGCACGCCACCGTAGGCCGAGACGGGGTCAGCTTCGAAGGCCTTGCGGTAAGAGTCGGCGAGGGTCTCCTGTTCGGCGCAGCCGCAGGGATTGGTGTGCTTGATGACGGCGGCGGCGGGGCGGCCGAACTCCGAGACCAGTTGCCAGGCGGCGTCCAGGTCCACCAGGTTGTTGTAGGAAAGCTCCCTGCCGTGAAGCTGCTGGGCGCCGGCGATGCCGCCTTCCAGGTCCGAGTAGAGCGCGGCGCTCTGGTGGGGGTTCTCGCCGTAGCGCAGGTTCATAGCGCGCTCCACCCGCAGGTCGAGCACTGCGGGCAAGCCGGGCGCGCGCTCGATGATCCGGCCTTCGCGGATCTCGATTTGCGCCAGGCGGGCGCTGATGGCCCGGTCGTAGGCCGCGGTCAGGCGGAAGGCGTTCTGCGCCAGGCGCCAGCGGGTTTCGAGCGACAGCTCGCCGCCGGTCTGCTTCATCTCCTCGAGGACCGACGGGTAGTAGGTCGGGGAGACCACCACGGCCACGTCCTGGTAGTTTTTGGCCGCCGCGCGGATCAGGGTGGGGCCGCCGATGTCGATGTGCTCGAGGAGGTCCTCGAGGGCGGCGCCCTCGCGTGCGGCCGCCTTCTCGAAGGCGTAGAGGTTCACCACCACCATGTCGATGGGGCCGATGCCGTGCTCGGCGAGCGCCTGCCGGTGCGCGGGGTTGCCGCGGATAGCCAGGATGCCGCCCAGGACGTGGGGGTGGGTGGTCTTCACCCGCCCGTCCAGCATCTCCGGGAAGCCGGTCAGCTCGGAGACGTCGCGCACCGTCACACCCGCCTCTCGTAGCAGGCGAGCGGTGCCGCCGGTGGAGATGATCTCCACCTGGAAGGCGGCCAACTGCCGGGCGAACTCCACCAGGCCGGACTTGTCGGTGACGCTGAGCAGGCACCGCGCGATTCTGGGCACGGCTTTACATTGTCCCACAAAGCGTCCGGGACGCCTGTTCGATAATGAAGGCATGGGCTATCGGGTGACGCTGATTCCCGGGGACGGCATCGGTCCGGAAGTGGCGGAGGCGACGGTGCGCGCGGTGAATGCCACGGGGGTGCGCATCGACTGGGAGCGCGTCGAGCTGAGCGCCAAGGTGATCGAGGCGTGCGGCCGGGAGCTGCCGCAAGAGGTGGTGGATTCCATCGAGCGGACGCACGTAGGACTGAAAGGCCCGGTGACTACGCCCATTGCCGGGGGCTTTCAGAGCGTCAACGTGGCGTTGCGCAAGCGCCTGGACCTGTTCGCCAACTTCCGCCCGGTGCGGACGATCCCCGGCCTGAAGACCCGGCACAGCGATGTGTTCATCGACATGGTGATGTTCCGCGAGAACACCGAGGACCTGTATGCGGGTCTGGAGCACGAGGTGGTGAGAGACGTGGTGACCAGCCTGAAAGTGATCACTCGCACGGCCTCGACGCGGATCGCGCGCTACGCTTTCGAGTACGCGCGGCGCGAGGGGCGCAAGCTCATCCACGCCATCCACAAGGCCAACATCATGAAGCTGGGCGACGGGCTGTTTCTGCGGTGCTGCCGCGAGGTGGCGCAGGAGTATCCGGAGATCAAGTACAAAGAGCTGATCGTGGACAACGCCTCGATGCAGATGGTGATGCGGCCGGAGATCTTCGACGTGCTGCTGATGCCGAACCTGTACGGTGACATCGTCTCGGACCTGGCGGCCGGGCTGGTGGGAGGCCTGGGCATCGTGCCGGGGGCCAACCTGGGCGAGCGGCACGCGGTGTTCGAGGCGGTGCACGGCAGCGCGCCGGACATCGCCGGGCAGGGCATCGCCAACCCCACGGCGCTAGTGCAGTCCGCGGTGCTGATGCTGAACTACCTGGGAGAGAAAGAGTCTTCGCGGCGGTTGCAGCACGCCGTCGAGCACGTCTACACCGAGGGCCGCCACCTGACGCCGGACGTAGGCGGGCAGGCCTCGACCGCCGAGTTCACGAACGCGGTGATCCGGGTTGTGGAGGGGCCTACAGCCCCTTCTCGACCAGGAACTTGATCAGGTCCACGCAGCGGCAGGAGTAACCCCACTCGTTGTCGTACCAGGCGATGACCTTGAGCAGGTTGCCGCCCACCACCTTGGTGAGGGTGGCGTCCACGATGGAGCTGGCGGGGTTGTGCATCATGTCGGGACGACTGTTTTTCTGAATGAGCGACTCCTGACAAGCTCAGGCTGGCGCGAACGTCTTGGGCGCGAAGAGGTAGAAGTACGCCCCTTCGACGTAGACGCTTCGAACCGCTTCCCGCACGATCAGCCGGCCGAGTGGCACTTCTCGCAGCGACCCGATGTCGAGAACCGTGATCGGGCCTTCGCTAGGGCTGAGGACGTCAAGTCGGTCGAGGAGTGAGCGGAATTCCTGCAACCGGCCTGGACCCACTGCCTCTGTGATCTTCTTGTGCGCCGCCAGCCGGCCTTCCTCGTGAACCACGGGAGTCGCCACGAGGAATCGCCACTCGTCGTCCTCCTGCCACCAAAACGCTGCTTCCACTCGGAGGTCTGTCGCCTGCTCGAGAATTGTGCAGAGCTCTCTCCCTGCTTCGATCTCCGGATCTACCAATACTGCTCCAGCCACGGGAGTGCTCCTTCCTCGGGATCGCCGACAGCGCGGACAAGCTCCTCGGCCATTGCCTGTGTGGGCTGTTCGTAGCGGCTCGTTTCCTTCCACTTGACCACCACTTTGTCCCAGTTGTCGCGCAACCCATCCTGCTGCCGCTTGCGCGCCTCCAGCGCCGACTCGAGTTCAGCCAGGCGGACGAGCTCACGAAGATCATGGGTGTGCGACCTGTTGACAATCTGCTTGTCGGGGAAGTCGTGCTCGCGGAACTGCTTTGCGATGCACGCCTTCAGGGCGCATTCCACGGCGTAGCCGGCAAGATAATAGGCGCTCGACCATCTGCCGTTCCCTAGCAGGATGTTCGCATCCACAGCGTACCGCTTGGCCAGCTTGTGCAGAGCGTGGCGGTTTAGCCTGAGGCTGGCTTGCGCCTCCATCGCCAACTCCTCCAGTCAGTCTCCTGTTGGCCGCGACGCCGACCAGAATCTCTCTGATGAGCACAGCGCAAGTCGGGCCGTGGCGCAGGCGCCGCGCCAGCAAGGATCGTACAACGTGGGAGTCCACGATTTACGATCTACAGCCCCTTCTCAACCAGGAACTTGATCAGGTCCACGCAACGGCAGGAGTAGCCCCACTCGTTGTCGTACCAGGCGATGACCTTGAGCAGGTTGCCGCCCACCACCTTGGTGAGGGTGGCGTCCACGATGGAGCTGGCGGGGTTGTGCATCATGTCGGTGGAGACGACCGGGTCCTCGGTGTAGGCCAGGATGCCCCTGAGCGAGCCCTCGGCGGCCGAGCGGAGCGCGCCGTTGACTTCCTCGGCCGTAACCTCGCGCTTCATCACGGCCACCAGGTCCACCACCGAGACGTTGGGGGTGGGCACGCGCATGGCGAAGCCGTCCATCTTGCCTTTGAGCTCGGGCATGACCAGACCGATGGCCTTGGCGGCGCCGGTCTTGGTGGGGATCATGTTGAGGGCGGCGGCGCGGGCCCTACGGAGGTCCTTGTGGGGGAAGTCCAGCACGACCTGGTCGTTGGTGTAGCTGTGGATGGTGGTCATGATGCCCTTCTCGATGCCGAAGACGTCATGGAGCACCCTGACGACGGGCGCCAGACAGTTGGTGGTGCAGGAGGCGTTGGAGATGATCTTGTGACGGGCAGGGTCGTAGGCGGCGTCGTTGACGCCCAGCACCAGGGTGATGTCCTCGTTGGTGGCGGGAGCCGTGATGATGACCTTCTTGACCGGCCCGCGCAGGTGCTTGCCGGCGCCCGCGGCGTCGGTGAACTTGCCGGTGGACTCGATGACGATCTGAGCGCCCAGCGACTCCCAGGGCAGTTCGGCGGGGTCCTTGAGGGCGAACACCTTGATGCGGCGGCTGCCGGCGAGGATGGTGTCGCCTTCGGCCTTGACTTCGACCTTCAGCGGGCCCAGCACCGAGTCGTACTTGAGCAGGTGAGCCAGGGTCTTGGTGTCGGTCAGGTCGTTGGCGGCCACGAAGTCGATGTCAGTATCGTGCAGCGCGGCGCGCAGGATGTTCCGGCCGATGCGGCCAAACCCATTGATTCCAACTTTGATAGCCATTCAGGTAGTCTCCTCGAGTGGGGGTGTGCTCAACCTTTCATGATAACAAAGGCGGTTCTGGCACCGGCGCGGCTGCGCCGCGAGGCAAAAGGCAAAGGGCAAAAGGCAAAAAGCCGAGAAGAGGCCGTTCTTCGGGGGTCTTCGCGGCCGGACAAGATTCCGTGCCTCGGCAGCACAGGCGCGGCTGCGCCGGCGCCTATTCGCAGCGCTCGGACTTGCGGAACACCAGCCAGTAGCAGTGCTGCCGCCGCGAGTGGTGCGCCACCTTCCACTTTGGATCAATGATCGGCCCTTTTCGGATTTTTATGATACAGTCGCAGGGGCGGAAACCGGCCGCCCTGGCCGCGTGGACAAAATCCACGTGCGCCCACTGGTACTGGTGGTCGTGGATGTAGTCGGTGATCTTGGCGAGCAGTATGCCTTCGGGCTTCAACACATAGTGCGCCTCGCGCAAGAAGGGCGGGTAGGTGTGCGAGAAGCTGTAGCCGTTTTCCTTGGATGATCGCAGCCCCAGCCCGAAGCGGGTGTTGAAATCCTTGGACCTGTCCGGGCCGTGGTTGGGGATGTGGGGCGGGTCGTAGACCACCACGTCGAAGCAGCCTGGGCGAAACGGCAGGCGCGAGTTGTCGCCAACAACCATGGGCCGGTGCTTCGCCTGGAGGTCCATTCCGACGACGGGACGGCGGCTGCCGCGCCAGAAGCGCCCGCCATTGACGGTGGCGTCCAGAATCCTCTGGGGAGCGCTGCGGGGATAGAAGCTCAGCAGGCGTTCGAGCAGATCGGCGTCGGTGCCCTCCCAGATGGAAGCGAGCGGAGCGTACTGCGGCACCCGGGTCCGCCCCCTACCTAGGCACCGGCAGCCTGGGGGCTTCGGTGCCCAGGCCGGCGTAGGTTTCCTTGACCCGGACCACCTTGTTGCCCTGGAAGGTGACGAAGGTGATCTTTCCGGGCGGGGCGCCGTAGATCCAGTCCTCGAGCTCCTCGCCGTCCACCGTCTCGCGGACTTTGCGGACGGGTTTGCCGAGGGCCAGCAGGACGGTGTCGCGGTCCATGCCCTCGAGGGCGCGCTTCTCTTTGACCGCGGCCTGCATGGGCGGCGGCAGGCTCTCGAGGAAGCTCCGGGTGGCCGAGCGCCTCTCGAAATCGAGCACGGGGGCCAGCATCTTCTTGACCTCTTCGGGCTTGAGCGGGGGCCGGGACTTGAGGAACAGCAGGGCGATGGAGGTGCCGCCGGGGGCGTTGGACTGGCCGCGGCCAAGGGGGGTGCTGCGGGAGCCGACCCCGACCTCGACGCGCTCGTACCACTTGCGGCCGCCCCTGAATCCGCCGTTGATCTCGAGCACGATCCTGTCGTCGGCGATGTCAACCTTGGTGACCTGCACCAGGTCGCCCACCCGGGCCGCCGGCCCGAACTCCTTGCCGATGGCGTCCCACTGCCGCTTGTCGTAAGCGCCGGTGCTCTCGAAGGGCAAGGCCTTCTTGGAGCGCGGCAGGGGAGCCTTGGCGGTGGCGTACTCGGCAGTGAGTCCGCGGATCAGCAGCAGGCGGTCCTCGGCGGTGAGCCGAGGGGTGTCGGCTCCGAGGCAGGCGCCCGTCCACAGGGTCAGAAGAAACGCCCAGAGCATGGCTCAGGCCTCCCCGCGGGCTCGGAGCAGCAGCGGTCGCTGGCGCCGCACGGGCGCTTTCCACAGGCAGAAAAACAGCCCGATGAGGACCACGGAGGTGACCACGCCGCCCTCCGGACCGTAGTCCCCGCCGCCCCACAGGGGCGCGACATTCCAGCGAATCGCGTAGCCCGTCACGTTTATTGTAAACCCGCTCACGTTGGCGCCAAACAGCGGCAGGGTCCAGTTCCAGCCGGCGTGCAGACCGATGGGCAGCCACAGGTCGCCGCTGCGCCAGAAGGCCCAGCCCAGCAGCGCGCCCCAGGCGGCGGTGTTGGCCAGCGCCAGCGGGGTGACGTTCAGGTTCGAGGAATGCGCCCAGGCAAACAGCACGCTGGTGGGCAGGATGGTGGCCCAGGGTCCTAGCGCCCCCAGCAATACCTGAAAACCGTAACCGTGGAAGAGCATCTCCTCGCCGGCCGCGCCGAACAGCAGCAACACGTAGACAAACAGCAGGCTGGCGCCGCCCGTGGACGCCTGCGAGAGTCCCGCCGCACCGGTGAGCAGCGGCACGCCCAACACCAGCACGGCGCCTCCGATGCCCCCGCCCAGCCCCAGCGCCAGGTTGCGGCGCCCGGCGGCGTTCCAGGCAAAGCCGACATCGACCAGCCACGCCTGCTCGTAGATGCGCATGGCCAGGGCGTTGGCCACGGTGGCCGCGGCAAACACGCTCAACATGCTCGCCAGCAAATACCAGCCGCTGCCGCCGACCCACAGCAGGATCTCGGCGAAAGCCACCATTCCGCCGATGCCCAGGAGCACAAAGAAGCCCACCTTCAGGGCCACCAGGGCGGTTTTTCCCGCAGGCTTCTGCATGGGCCGGAGTTACAGCGCCCGCACGCGCACGCCCTGAGGCGCGACGCGCACCGGCAGTACGGCTGCCCCTTCGCGCTCGATCGCGGCGGCGACGCGCT